>CAIKAN010000069.1 GCA_903825415.1 uncultured bacterium | reverse complement strand
GGCGGCTCCCTCAAAAATAGCCTTCATTTTATTTGCGATATCATTCCAGCCATATCTCTCTTTGACCATCTTTTCTGCATTCTTGACTATATAATCCCTCGATTCCGTATCCCTGATAAGCTTCATGGCTTTCTGAGCGATACTCCTCGGATTCTTCACTTCACAGAATAGTCCGGTCTCTCCATCGATTAGAAAATCGGTGATTCCCCCAACAGGAGTTGCTATTACCGGCAATCCTGCAGCCATGGCTTCAACGAATGAGTTGCCGAATCCTTCCGAGAGCGATGGCCTCACGAAGATATCGCTCACATGCAGATATTTTGGCATCTCTTTATGAGGCACATACCCCAAGAATTTGACGCGCGCCTCAAGCTTCATATCAGCCATTCTCTTTTTCAGAGCCGCTTCTTCATATCCTTGACCTAAGACAAGCAGCTTCACATGTTCTGGAAGGAATTCGAGAGCGTCGATGATATCATTCACGGCATTCTTTATGACCAACCTACCTGTAGTGATTAAAAAGGCATCTCCGTCTCCTTTGCCAAGGCTCTCTTTTAAAGCCGATTCTCATCTGCCATTCCCCTTTTTGAGAATAGCTCATAATCGACGGCATTGGGGACGACAGTCACAGGGCACTTCGCGCCCATCTCCTCAGCCCAATCAGCCAGAAACTTTGAGATCGTCTGGATATGATCGGCGCGCTTGAATATCATCTTGAAAAGCGGATATAGAGGCAAGGCTCTCTTCTTGATATATGGTATGGGATCCCCTTCTTGCAAAGTCAGGATAAATGGGACCTTGGGATGAGTGATCTTGAAGAAGAGCGCCGCGAAAGAATTGTAAGTAGCCATCATAGACCAAATGGCGTCATATCTGTTTTTTCTATAAAGAGAAGCAGCTTTGAAATACCCAGTCATCATCATGACGTATTTATTCAAATGCAGATACCAAGGCAATGGATCGGAAGGAGATTTCTGATGTCCAGCCCAGCCGACCCTATAGACATTCACATTCTCGACCCGTTCAAGCCTCGGCAAGCTTGAATCGATCCGCAAGGTCACCATATCGAATTCGATCTCCTCGGGAGAAATGCGGTCAGTGATCTCCTTGATAGCGACTTCGGCGCCCCCTATGAAACGGGGATAATAGACCAGAGAGAATATGAGGATGCGGCGTTTTGTCATATTATTACTTTACCTTTTTGACGATATTCCGCAATGCCGGCGCATTTCCGCTTATCAAATGAAAAAGGCTTAACGATGAAGATCAGACTTTCAGCACGTCTTTCAAGACATGCTCTGGGACCTCTTTCGGCTTTTCATGGTCTTCTTTTTTATCGTCCGCTTTTGGAGCTTGAGAGATAGCGACAGAATTGGAGATTGAAGGCGCGGCTCCTGCAGGCTTCAAACCCTTCGGCTCCGCAGCCTTTGTCTGAACAGGAGCTTCCGACTTCCCCTTCTTCATCGCTGCATCCAGAGCCGCGCGCAAACTACTGACATTCTGCTCGGATCGGACCTTTGGATCGCTCTTAATGGTCTGTTTGGCAGCCAAAGCGCTCAAGGATATCGGCTTCACCGTTTCAACAGAAGGCGTAGGATGCTTTGTCTCCTGAGAATCTTTCGCAGGAATAGCCGACACAATAGGCGTCTGATGATCGGATTGCTTGGAAGGCGCTGCCGCATTCGAACGAACCTCTGACTTTGGCGCAGAAACTGGCTTACCGTCCTGAACGCTCTTTGGTGCTACGGGAACGCTTCCATTATTGGAAATGTTCGAACTCGATACAGATGATTTCGGCTGGACGGTAGAAATTGGAGGCTTGGCATTCACAGGTTGAGAAGGAGCCTTCGCCATAGGCTCATGGAATTTGACGATATCTTCTTCGACGCTAGCCCGAGTCCTGGAGAACTGCTCGCGAGAAGCATCGATGATATCTTTGACATAAGTGATATCTGGATGCGGTATAGGCGGCAAGGTCGTAGCAGAAAAAGGCGAAGACGAGAGGCCGTCGATCATGAGCTTCAGATATATCTGCGCGAATCCCAGATTGACCAGATCCTCGATGGTGAAAAGAGGAGCGTACTCTTTCTCCAGATATTCAGCATCGGTGGCGCCGACACGGAAGGTGATCATCGTTCCCACGTTGCCGAAGACGGCAGGCGCGACCTTCTCATCCATCTGCTCGATATATTGGTGAGCGATAGTCAAATTGAGTTTGTACTTCCTAGCTTCAGAGAGGATATCGGCGAATGAAGCATTGGCGAAGTTCTGGAATTCGTCCACATAAAGATAAAAGTTAGGCATGACCTTCATGGTCCTGTCCGGAACATCAGCGCGCGACATCGCTGCCAAATAGATCTTTGTAACGAGAAGCCCGCCCAATAGCTTCATATTCTCGTCACCGATACGGCCTTTTGAAAGGTTGATGATGATGATCTTGCGGCTATCCATAGCCTGTCGGAAGTCGAAAGACGACTGCGGCTGGCCGATCATATTCCTAATGAGCGGATTGGCGGTGAATTGACCAACCTTGTTCTGAATGGCTGGCACGGCTTCGGCGGCTTGGCGCTCGGTATAGTTGGCGAATTCTTTGGTCCAGAAAGCTTTCACAGAAGGGTCATTGATATGGGAGACCACATCCTTGCGATATTCCTTGTCGGAGAGCATCCTGTTTACGCCGAGAAGAGTCGAGTCCGGATATTCAAGCAAGGCTAGGAGAGTATTGGTCAAAATGTATTCCATCCGAGCTGACCAAGCGTCTTCCCAAATCTTCTTGAACGTGCTCATCAACCCGGAAACAACCAAATGACGTTTGTCGTGATCAATGCTTTCCAGAACATTAAAAGAGATAGGATGCTCGATATCAAACGGTGCAATATAGATGACATCTCTGATACGCTCCTTAGGAACATATTCAAGTAATAGATCAGCTGTGCTGCCGTGAGGATCTATGAAGCAAACGCCTTCACCGGCTTGAATATCCTGCACAGCCATATTCTCAAGCAAGCACGACTTGCCCATACCCGTCTTACCTATAACATAAACATGCCGCGCTCGGTCTTTTGATTTGATGCCGAACTTCAGCTTCTTGTTCCTAGCGTCAGTCTCGGCGAAATATGTGATACGATTTTCATCCATAGCTCCCATAAGTTTAACATATTCTCTCCATGAAAAAATGGCAATAATTCACCCCGGCGCGGCACCTTGTGCGCGTCGGGGTTTGGTTTGGGTGGTGACATGATCAGTCAGAACCCGCAGCCGAATGGCAACCCATAACGTCAGGGCTCCTCCATCGCCACTCCCGTAGTGCCGCATTTTTGGAAGTCTTCTGTGATTGCAGTATGGATTGAAGAGTCACTGAACCCTTCTTCCTATCGCGTTCTCCAGTTTGGACACCACGGCCACCTTGTTGAGTTTTTGGTCTGTCTCGCATAACAATGAACATTTAATTACACACCGACAACAAGTCTTCAAACTCGTACTCCGTCAGCATGCCTCGGTCAAAATACTACCACTTTCTACGAGTTTAGCAAGCTAAAGCGCACTGGAGCGGTGAATAAGTGCCGAATGTGTTTTTCTTGTGTCTGGCAAAATCGCCTTCGCCGACTGCAACCGTATCTTGCCTTACCGGAGGCGGCAAGATACGGGCAGTCGTTGCTTCGGCTCAATCGCATTGCCAGACACAAGAAAAACACATTCGGCACTTATTCAATCAAAATATTCTGCGATCAAATTCAAGGTGATACTAATTGCCAGCAGTCGAAGTCGCCTCTTTTCCTAGAAGATCATTCTTGTCATAGACGCTAGTCGCATCCCAGAGCAGCCAGCTATTCAAACCTGCATCATAAGTCGCCTTGATCTGTGCTCGGACCATGGCCGGAGTATAGATCGCACCAAGATCAAATGCTTGAAGCCACGGCCTTAATTTCATGGGAGAAGATGAAGCATTCAAAGCCTTGGTAACGGCGCTATCCATGGAAAATTTTATGACTTCATAAGGCTTGGTCGCCGGCTTGGCGAAGCCTTCATAGCCTGCTCCGAAATGAGAAGGATAGACCATGGGCGAAACATAATCGAAATTTGGTAGAGCATCGGTCAGCATCTGGCCTATACCCATATCATCAAGGGCACTAGTAGTCAGTCCAAATAGATCAGCTGAGATCGGTACCGATGTGGAGGCGAACTCCGCGCGCAGATACATATAGAAATCTTTCATGACCTCCGTCCTCGACCTCCCCGCGCTCCATGAATATGATATGTCTTTCAGATTCCCATCCGAAGGATATCTGATATAGTCGAAATTCAATTCATCAAAGCCGTCGGCATAAGCCTCCTTGCCTATAGCCACCAGATAATCCCAGACAGGCTGCGCCCCAGGATCGAGCCATTTCACTCCCCTATAATCTTTCCAAACGGCGCCAGCTTTGGTCTTTACCGCCCATTCAGGATGGCCCTTCACCAGATATGAATCCTGGAAGCTGGAGATTCGCCCGATCACATAGACTCCCTTGTCGTGCAATCGTCCGATGAACTGTTTGATATCTGGTATCCTATCTTCAGAGGATGACGCCGCGATCAGCATCGGATCTTCCACCTTGAAGCTGATGCGGCCGCTATAATCTTTCACATCTATCACTACAGCATTGATCTCAGTGGTGTCGACCAGATCGAACATCTGTTTCCTGAACCTCTCACTCCCTGCTGCCCAGCTCGTATAATAGACTCCCTTGACCGAATCAGGAGTCTTCACGTGCGTGACTACGAAGATTGGAGGCAAAGGCGCCGATGAAGTCGCTATCACTCTGACCTGGACAGGCAGAGAATATGTGACTTGCCCTACAGGGAGAAAGCAGGATACAACATAGCTGCCAGCGATCATGACAACAGCAAGAACGAGGAGCGCTGCAACGCTCATCTTCCCATACTTGCGCCAGTGCTCTGCCATCTTCAAAGAGCGTGATCGTTAGTAATGCTTTCCTGCACGTCCGAAAGGGGTTTGGACTGAGCCACGACATCAGTTTTTGTATGCGAACCTTTATTGTCCGTAAAAGGCATTGACCGATCTTTTTCATCAGTTTTGACTGCCGGCACTAGGCGGTAAGCGATCGCAATGATCAGTAGGCCTAGAATGATATATATCGTTGCATCCCAACTTGAAGGAAATCCCAAGAAAGGCATGACAGCTACCACTAAACCGATGATCATGATCCATTGGCGTTTTGACATGTTGTCATTATAGCGCAAGGTGATATCATTGCGCCAGAAAGGTTAGAACGAATGAACACAACAAATTTGGTCTCAACGGACATCGGACCGTTCACGAGGACCAACCGTGTCTTCGTCGTACGATTCTTTCGTCCTTCTAACGGCAAATGGCTAGCCGGTATACTAGAAACGCTCAAGCTTGACGATAGGGTCTGCTCGTTCAGGTTCAGATACTTCGTTGAAATCCGCCATTGGTGCGAAGTCGATCCGACCGTTTCTGGAGATGCTATCTTGGCCAATTTCCATCTAGTGATCGGTGACGCGACTTCAGTGGGAGTGGATGGAATGGACCGCAGGCCGTACAGGCTCGCCGAACCATCGAGGGTCATCAACGAACATGACTCAGATGGGACTCTAACGGTATGGTCAAAAGACGGAGCAGCGGTCTTTTCGTCAAGACCGAATGATGTCTCTGAGGTCAGACGATTGATAGAGACGGCGTCACCCAACAAGCTGCTGATGGAACAACTGATAATATCAAGCTAGGTCCCGCATACAGTCGTCAGTATGCGGGATGCTTTTTTCCAATAATTAAAGAGATGGAACATACTATGGAATCTCTAGCTTTTCCCCTCATATGCTTCTTACACGATACACAGCGTGATACAATTACCTCATGGACAAATCTTCCTACTTTTTGAGCATGCTAACACCATTCCCAATAGTGATCTCATTGATCACATCCTTTTTGTTTTCAAGAATAATACGCCATCAGCTCTGGTTCGTGGCCATAACTAATCACCTACCAGACAAACGCTGATCTGACTAAGATGAAAACGACTTCCAGAAATACCGGCTTCACTATGATCGAACTCCTCGTCGTCATCTCTATTATCGGCCTTCTTGCGAGCGTCATATTCGCCGTCGTGGTGAATGCGAAGGCGAAAGCGAATGACGCTGTCATCCAACAAGAATTGACTCAAATGCGCAACCTATATGAGTCAGTTTACTCGACAACCAATGGCTATGCAGCGCTGCAGCCAAAACCTCCATATATCAATAACAATTGGCAAAAGTGTATTCAATATCAAACATCCTCATCAGGATATGTATGTCAAATGTCAACTGCACAACAATGCAGCCTTGTATTCACGCAAGACACTCCCAATAATATTGATGCCTTGAATCTATGCAACCAGATAATAAAAAACTCGGGGTTTTTCGAGATAGCTGTGTTGAGCGACACAAATCTAATCCAACATTATTCAATGATCGCAAAACTGGCAAGCACGAATAAATATATCTGTATGGGTGACAGCAAAAATACTTCAACGTTCATCTCTGCCACAAACCCTAGTAATGACTCCATAAACGTAGAAATGGGAGCCGGATGTCCAGGCAATCCATAGAATAAAAAAGGGCCTGGACAGATACGGATCGTTGTCCAAGCGCCCAATGATGAGGAACCGTGAAATAACAACGACTCATGTCTTGCGACTAGCCCGAAGGGCTATGAGTCCGATGAGACCGAGAAAAATGAGCCTGTAGGTGCTTGGCTCTGGGACCGGAGCTCCCGACATTCCCATGACCCAGACCTGGCCCATTCCGCCACCCAAAGCCTGATCGAGATCGAACTGAACATGTAGCGAGCTCTGGGGCGCATCGAATGTCGCCATGAGCCCTGCGAAGGTCGAGCCTGATGTGTCGAGCCCTACAGGGATATAATTCCCAAGCCCGAAATAGACATCATGAATGACTTGATCGTCCCCGTACTGAGCCTGGTACGGATTGTACGCCGAAATGATTAGCGTGCTAGCCGGAATCAACGACACTGAGACCAAGCTTGCGCTTGCCGAATACCCAGTATCGTCAAACCGAGCCTGGGTCAATAAGCTCCCCGCTGTGAGAACCCCGTTCTCAAACGAAAAGCTCAGAATCGCACTCCAGGCCGAATCGAGGTTGGACTGATAGTGAGCGATTTTACCGTTCGCGAATACCGTGGTGACGCCGTGCGCGATATCATAGTGCACGCCCCAGAGGCACTCCGTCTTTGCATCATCGCTCTGTAACTGAGTGATTGCATCGATCGTCAGTGCCGGTGGCACTATCGCTTGCCCCCAAACCCGAGGGGGTGCTAGCCCAGCCGCAACTATTGTCGCGGCTATCAGATACGCGAGTTTTATTCGCATAGTTTGCCTTTCAATGAAACTAACTCCACTAAACAAGATGATGTTCCGTCTTACCTAAGACGGCATCTTGCGGGGCCAACCCCCTTTTCCGATACTACACTACACCTTTATTGTCAAATACGCAAGTGTATAAACATTATGAAATAAGTAATGGAAAATGGCGACTTTAGTTAGGTAGACAGCCATTATTTACAAAAAAGGCGGTACAACAAATAACCTGTCGAATCAACAGGACTCATACCCTTGGATGCATTATTGATTATTAAAATCTTCGACAAAATCCACATTAGAAAACCTCTTGAGGGAGTATTCGAAAACTGCCTTGTTCTTATAATATGAGTTTGGAAATAATTTCACTTTTTCCCCCAATAGGGTTGCGGCAATATGTATCTTCATTATTTAAACCCACATACGAATATTTTTGGTCGGAGATACGAGTTTACTGATGTTATAAAGTTCAAATCCAATGTTTCTATAATCTTAAACTTTGAATTCAAGATGATTCTTTCAAGAACTTGATGCTCACTTGTGTAAATGACTAAATTACCGTCTTTATTTAATGTCTCTTGGCAATAGTCGACAAAATACTGATACAAATTATTTAAGTCTTCATTCTTCGATATAGCCATACCAAACGGCAAATCGGATGTGATCGCATCAGATTTACCCAAATCAGGCTTATCAAAAATATCCTTCTGTTTAAGCTGTATCCTTTTCATTAATCCTGCTTTTTTTATATTCTGTATGGCTAGAGAAATTCGCTTCTTATCGTTATCAAAACCAACAAATCGTTCTATATTGGGATAACATTGGGCGGCTTCGATAAGCAATGTTGCGCTTCCTGAAAAGATGTTCAGATAAGAATTTGCTTTATCCAATCCACAAAGAGAATTAACTGCGAACGCAATAGTCGGATCCATTGCACCGCTCATATTCATGAGCTTATAATCCCTGAGGGACATAGGTCTCGGGGTGATCTGAACACCCACTTCCCAAATCTCATCATATTTTACAATGTGTATTTTAATATCAGCGTCTTCCTTTTCCACCAATCCATATGTCCTTTGTATATATTCAGCAATGCCGCGAACTTCTTTAGACTCAGACCCGGCACAGCTTATTTTAAAAGTTTTAAAAGCATCATTACTTTCATTTCTAATGACTATATCTATAAGACCACCCAAGATTGATTTATGGTTAGAGATATAAGATGGATTATATTTTGAGTTTTGAACTATAACATATGCTCGAGCAACACTTCTTAGGTGTTTGACCGTGGTAAGGTCTTGCAAAAAGTCTAAATAAAATAAATCCGTTTCTTTCTTAATGATATGGAGATCGGCATATCGGCTTATCTCATCCGAGACTATGTTCCTCAAGCCGATTATAAATGCTAATTTAATCTCTAATTTAGATTCATTCATGTATTTGATTTAATCTGATCGAAAACATCACCAACTCTTATTCTATTCATGCAGAACTCTTCTGTATCAGACTACTGATCGCTGGAGACAATGACCACGAATTCTCCCCTGATCTTGTCTTGATGAGATTCAAAATATCTCTTCACTTCTTCCGCTGTTCCAGATACGATTTCCTCAAAGACCTTAGTCAATTCACGGCAAACGGTCACACGGGGAGGGTGAGGTCCGACCTCCAGATTGTGGCCCAAATGCACCACCAACGACTCCAAAGCCTTCATTATCCGATGCGGCGATTCATAAAAGACTACCGTCCTTTCCGAAGCAGCAATCTCTTTGAATAAAGTCTCCCTCCCCTTTTTATGAGGCAGAAATCCTAAGAATGTGAAGTTTGCACATGGTACACCTGCAATTGAAAGTGCGGCTGTCAAAGCTGATGGCCCAGGTATCGATTCTATCTTGATCATTCCATCAGCGATCTGTTCCGCCAATTCAAGGCGAATGCGCGCTACCAATTCAGCCCCCGGATCTGAGATGCCGGGAGTGCCTGCATCAGAGACCAGAGCGAGGTTCTTCCCTTCTTTCAGAAATCCGATCACCTGTTCGACCCGAGCGAGCTTGCTATGCATATGATATGACATCGTCGCCGTGTGGATATCATATTTGGCAAGTAGCCGTTTGGTCATGCGCGTGTCTTCGCAGAGGATGAGATCAGCACTTTTCAAGACCGAAATAGCGCGAAGCGTGATGTCTTCAAGATTTCCGATAGGGGTTCCGATCACGGAGAAGGTGGTCATGGGAACACCATACCATAATAATTGGATATTAGTCCAATGATTCTATAACATTTGCCGCATTCCATTTCCGTGAATTTGATGCTGAGGATTAGAAAACATATATACTATATTTCATTAAGTATTCTGAAATGAATGCCCCAATATTCGCAGGGTTCAGTATCGCGTTCTGGTAGCATGCCCACTTTAATTTTCAAGTATAATTGATGATTTTCATTTGAGCTTGAAAGAAGGTTGTTGAAATCAGGAGTAAAGCCGTGTAGATCATCACTGCTGAAATTAACAATGGTTTTGTTATCGATCTTTGGAATTCGCTTATTATATGCATCGATGAAATCTTGACTACCTCCGGTAACAACAAAACCTTTACAGGCGTAAACGCGAGGTTGATTTTGAGTTGGGTCGAAATCCTCTCCATAGTATGTTTGATTATATTCGATGTAATATCCTGTGAGACTATAGATTTGAGTTCCCGTACCGATAAGATAATTCAATGGATTGGGTGGCGGTTCGTGAACGCATAATATTTCGGGGTTGCTACCAATACGAACCATAGATACTGGCATAAGATCAGAAGGACAACCCGAGTTATTTGATGTAGTCGCAGTTCTATCTATCGACAAACTAGACGAAGTCGCCAAGTTACTAATATTAGTATCAAATGTGGCAGTAATAACCGTGGTAGCTCTATTGCGGCTTGAGCCAATAGAGACCACAGATACTATCGCTAACACAGCAACTAGAATAATCAATGAAATGAAAAGTCGTTTCATCGTTTAATCGAGTTTTGATCTTAAGGCCTTAAGGATCCCCGTGTACTTCAACCGCCAATCCGGAATCTTTCTCTCAATTTCCTTAACCTTGGCTTCGTACTCGCTAGACAAATTTATTCCGTACGAATCACAAAGCGATAACAAACTGAAGAGAACATCTGCACATTCTTGACCAAGTGCTCCTTTCTTCTGTTCTTTATACACCTCTATATCCGTAACTTCCTTGGCTAGCTCCCCAACCTCTTCAAAGAGGCCTATTACATTCCCTAAGCGCGGATGTTCAATACCCTTGAGCAATATCTTCTGATTCTCTTGTATTTCATTTAATGACTTCATGATTTTAATGTTGTCAATTATCGTCGATTGTATCAGCAAAGAGACTTCAATTCAACATAATACTAAAAAAACCGGCGACATTTCTGCCACCGGGTGTTTTTGATGACACTTACTCAAGCTCATTTCACATCCCCATTCACGCCTTCTCCTCGCTCGTTATACTTCGTCCACAGTTCCTTGAATTGAGAACAAGTGGAAAGAAGCTCGGCGAGCGTGCCTTGGCCAATGATCCGTCCCTGATCGAATACATAGATTCGATCGAATGACGGGAGGAGATGCAGGCGATGGATGGACGAGATGATAGATTTTCCGGAGAACTCTCTAAAGATATTCCCGTAGATCTCCATCTCCGTAGCCACATCGATGCTTGAAGTCGGTTCATCTAGAAGCACAAGCGATTTGTCTTCGCATGCTAGCAGACCTCTAGCAAGAGCCAAGCGCTGGCGCTGGCCACCAGAGAGATTGACCCCTTTCTCATTGATAGACGAATCGAGCTTCTTGGGCAAAGATTCAGCGACATCAGTGAAGCATGCCATGTCGGTGAACTTCCTGACCGTCTCGGCGCTATAATCTGCACCGAGCGTGATATTCTCGCGGATAGTCGTAGCGAATATCTCTGGATCCTGTGGGACCAGAGCGATCGCTCTACTAATGCCTTCGAAACCTGCCGTAACCGCCAGACCGTCGACTTTCAGATCGAGATCGCGAGGATGATGCAGATTTCTGATGACTTTGAGCAAAGTCGTCTTGCCGCTTCCCGACACACCGACCAGAGCGATCTTCTCGCCGCGCCTGATAGTGAGCGAGATGTCTTTGAGGTTCAGGTCTTTGCCCTCTCCGTTTTGATAGGAGAAGCTGAGGCCTTTCACATCGATAGACTTCCAGTCTGCTGGAAGGACATGATTAGCGAAGCTTTCCTGCCGAAAATCGGCGGTCAATTCTTCGGAGTTAGATATTTTTGATCTATGCTGAAGTATGTCACCATACATTCCGCAAAAACGGAAAAAAATCTGACCGATCTTGTCCAAATATCTGAACAATAGGTACACGCTACCGATCATGATGCCTCCGACTGAATCGATATTGCTGATGAAATACACTGCTAGAACGATGAATGTCATTACGTCGCAGCACATCTCCGTTAAGAACCACTTGAGCTCAGTCTTGATGTTATTCTTCCTGAATAATTCAAACGGCTTGTCGATCTTTTTGCTGATCGCATCAAAGACCAATCTCTCAACGCGTAGAATGATGACTGTCGTGATATTGCTGATCGAGTCGTATACGCTCTCAGAGATTTGATTCTCCGCACGATTGAGCTCCTTGTATTCGCCGATGATGACCTTGTCAAAACGGGTCGTGATCCACACAGTGATAGCGATCATAACGATGACGATAGCCCCAGCTGGTGGGCTGAAATATGTCAACATGACATAGCTCACCACGAGTTGAACTACAGACGAGATGACCTCGAAAGAATCTACCGAGAATCGGTACAGCGCTGAAGTCCCCTTTTCTATCTTATCGATAGTATCTCCAGAATGGTGATCCGAATGCCAATCCAATGACAATGTCATCACCCCCTTCAGAAGATGTTTCCGATAATTCGCTTTCGCCTTGAAACCATTGCTACGCTCTATTATCCTAGCTGGCCCGTGAAAGAACCAGAATAGCAAGTCGAGAGCTAGAGTCAGTAACAATAATTCGCAAATATATACGATATTGTCGTGATAAACCCCGTTCTTTTGGATGGCATCCATGACTTTGGCGATCACTAATGGATGAAAGACCAAAGTAAAGACATTAGCCATGATGAACATTACCCAATACAAGGCCACATTCGGCCGGTTTCCCAGTGAATATTGCCAGGTTTTTCCGAAGAGATAAGAGAGCGGATTACGCTTCTCATCCCCATCCTTGATAGCATTTTTCATGCATTTCCTTTCTATTTTGGTTTTGTGAAATTCAAAGAACTAAAAACATCGTGCGATGGCACGATGTTTCAAATACTCAATTCAAAGGAGATTAAATACTTATGACATCATGCCACAAAGACATAAATGGATTGCCCAAAACGGCCACGTCGGAACGCGACGCTTTGGCGATATTTGGTTGTGGCATGAAGTAAGTCATGTGGATATCACATTACCACATAATAGGAATTTAGCAAGAGCAAAATTTTCTAAAATAATCCCTTGGCCAAAAATGCACCTAGTACAGGCAGGATCAGATTGTCTAGACCATATACAAGACTAAATTCCGTCACGGTAAGGATGAGAGGTACTACGACTATCTGGTACCCCCATATTGGGAAGAACAAGATAGTTATGACTAGGCTGCTGACAAAAAAGATGACTGAACCCTCAAGGCTCTTCTTATTGCCGAAGAGTTTAATATTGTGTTTCCCGAATCGTTCACCGATCAAGCCGCCCAGAGCATCTGAAATTCCCATGATAAAAACTCCGAATTGAAATGATGCAAGGCTATCGGGCAAGAAATAATAAGCAGTGATGGCTACGCCCAAAGGCAGATATACTTCGCCGTAAGTCCGACGCTCGACGCCATGGATCGCTGAAAATACATCGTACCTTCTACCGACGAAGAGGATTACTGCGAATACGAGGCCGATCGTAATGATCTGATTTGCTGAAATAAAAAGGGGCATCACCACCACGACCATTGATGTGCCAATATGCGTAGCTCTGCGCGTGATGCTTGTCGGAAGAGAATAACGCCTTTTTAGCAATTCAATCCCGACAATGATCACAGAGCAAGCCAAGATGATCAAAGTAAAATTCATATTTTGTATTCGAACGCCGCATAACGACGGAAGATCACAGTCCCCTCTTTGGGAAAATTATTGATGCTATTACCCTCACGGATCAAGGCATATATGATCTTCTTAAAGCCGTTATTCTTGGCATCTAAATGAATCTTATATGCAAGCGCATTCCCTAGACCCAAGCCACGATAGACCGGAAGGACACAGATGGTCTTAAGCGTGAGAGTAGACTTGTTCTCTTCGGAAGTACTGCAATATCCGATAAGCTCTGTCCCTTTATAAAGCAAATATAACGAGTCTAGATAATCCTTGAGTTTCTCGCTCGAATACAGATCGATGAATTCCTGATCATTCAACTCGGTATAGCCCCAATTTTCCTTAAACACCCACCTGGAGATATCAGCGATAGTCTTTAATTGGGCCGGCGGTACTTGTTTGACCGCTTCTATGCGAAAACCATGCTGTGAAAGCATATTGAAAGATCCCGGATCGACTAGCTTCAAGACTATGTCATACGGCTCACGAGACGCTGAAAAATAGTCCGCTTCAGAGCTAGGTTTTTTCGATTTAAGAAAATCGTGATAATACAGCTCTGAAAACACCTCCGTCTTGAATAAAGGCGATCCGTCTGTCTCCTTGATACAACGATATTGATGCCAAATGCTTCCATTTATTGGACCCTTAAGGACCGAGATCCCCCTGTTATGAGCTTCTTCCATGAGGCTGCTCCACATCGAATCAAACACCTGAGAATCATCGGGTATTTCAAGAAATCCAAAGAACGCCTCTCCCGCAGATAGCCTTTTATCGATTATGAGAGCGATATGCGCGCGCAGCTCTTCTCCTTCAAATCCAGCGATCGGATAAAAAGAAATATTATCGTTATTCAGGCAGAAATCATATGACTTATTGAAATCTCTCAGGAAATAGTCGAAGTTCACATTATTCCCATATTTTTCTCGCAATAATCTATTGAGCTCAGAAGAAATGGAGCTGGGTTTATATGATCTGATATCCATGTTTATATTAGTTTGATCGTTCCAGTCGAACCATCTATCTCGACCATCTGATGATCGGCAAGAATATCGACAGCATTGGCGACACCTATGACCGCCGGTATACCTAACTCTCTCGCTACAATAGAAGCATGGGACAGTACCCCGCCATGCTCGATGATAAGCCCTTTTGAAAGCGCTATGAGCGATGTCCAACCAGGATCGGTATGCGACGTCACAAGTATATCAAAATCCACTTGCGATGGCATCGAAAACTCTTTAAAGACCCTCACTCGTCCCTTCACTATTCCAGGTGATGCCGGCCTCCCATTCAGTTTCTGTTGCATGGGTATATTCGACGTTTGGACCAATGGGAGCTGATTATTAGTTGTCGAAAAATGCGCAGGCAGGATCAAGTCTTGGAAAGAAGCATACTCCATCTTTCTTTTATTCACTGTCTCTTTGAGAAGACCCGCCATAGCAGCAGGATCGAGTATCTCGTTCATTTGGAGATAAAAGACGTCTTCAGGATCATGTATAGCCTGTGCGCTCGCAAGCAAGGTACCCATATGTCGAAAGAGCCGCCTTGCCGTTGCAAAGGTATTGGAACGCAGCAAACGGAACTCTTCACGGCGAGAGGCGTATATTCTGAACTTATTGACGATGATCTTCAGAATGAGCTTTTTATAGATCGGCAAAGCGATATTTACGCTAGTATCACAGGGCTTTGGATCATAATTCTGATATGCCCTTAATACGGCGAAGAGCTTTTTAGTATCTTCATCAATGCCGATCGACTCGAGTTTCAATTCATTTGCGAATCTTCCGCCAAAAGTATGCATGTAGCTATCGAGGTCGGCAGAAATCTTTGGATGTTTTTTCAGTTCAGCATGGAATCCCGCCACATCATCAGACAGGACCGATCGCCACAGCCCCTCTATGCCGATCATTTGTCTGCTAAGCGAAGCGAGAACATTGACCTGCTCAGTCGCCTTACTTGGAAAGGTGACTGCTCTTTGTAGCGACTTATCATCGAGAAACTTTTTCAGGATCCCTAGATATGTCATCACGATAAAATCATTTTCAAGCGTGACATACCATTTACGTAATAGATTCTCGCGCAGGCCTTCGAACTGGGATATCAACCCTTGGTAATCAAGATGACCAAGATCTTGATCCCTGAGGAAGCGCAGATGCCGTCTGACACGTGATTTGAACCAAGCAGATGTAAATCCAAATGCGGCTATCTTTACAGCGACTATCGCCGGATAGACGATCCGCAAGACGAGAGAAGGCTTGATCCGATTGACGATATCTTGTTTGATATTGCTCGTGATCATCAGCTCGAAGTTCTTCTTATTTCTGTCGTATCCAGGCACAAATTCAGCCATACGGTACCAGTTGTTCATGTTGTAATATACTCTTCCATAGAAGATGCCTAGTAAGTTTTCAAAGACATTAGAATGTGTTTCTATTCTATTTCTTGACACTCCGGACATCCGTAGCAGGTCTTTATAGACCCGTTCATATACCATTTTTGCAAAAGAGCAAGTAAGAGGCAGAACTATGCCCGAATAGCTTCAGCTATATTGGCGCTATCAAAATATATCTCTTCTCCTATGCGGAAATCTCTAGTGATCGGGCGCGATTGGAGCAAATACAGCTTGTTATCCTTAAAGCACCATTCTATATCTTGAGGAGAACTAAAAAAACTCTGCACTTCAGCTGCAAGCCTGACTAGCCTAGTTATTTGCGATTTATCAAGAGACTCATATCCGCTTTCACTCGAGATGATCTTACCGTTAATGAGGCGTGAGACTTTTTTTTCTTTGGAAATAGCCTTCTCAAGAAGCATCCCATCCTTGTTGCATATATACTCATCGCAAGCTTCTCCACTGACCACAGTTTGGCAAAGTCCGAGAGTTGCGTTTATAACAACAGTATTCTTGTTGACTTCGCTAAACATGACACCAGCGATATCGCTTTCAATAAAATCTTGCACGATAATCGAACCAGGCATCTCACCGAACGATTTCTGCACCTTCATCATCTCGAAATACACATCTTCTTTCGCTATGCCTATGCCCGTATAAAAATGTCCTGCATAAGACCTTCCCTCTGAATCTTCGTTATCCGCAGACGACCGAACCGCGAAGTATCGAGCTATCGGAAGCATCGTCCTTATCTTTTCCAAAACGCTTTTCTCTGACCAGCTCTTATCGCATACGAAAAAAACTGGTACTGTGAACCCATTCTTTCTCAGCCTTTCTAGAGATTGTGCCTTTCCTGTTCTAGTCATCATTTGAGCAATAAAAGGAATATGACGATATTAAAGATTCCATACAGCAACAAAAGAGATAGCTGCATAAGCTGATCCGTCAAATGCGTCTTCTTTATCCAGTGAACAAGAATCAAAAGATGCGCAATCGAGAC
Organism: uncultured bacterium; assembly: GCA_903825415.1. Taxonomy (GTDB): domain Bacteria; phylum Patescibacteriota; class Minisyncoccia; order Phycocordibacterales; family PALSA-1337; genus C7867-002. The sequence continues at coordinate 7,400 of CAIKAN010000069.1, read as the reverse complement.
CAGGATCAGGGACAGGACTAGCATGCGTATAATATGCGGTGAGATCAGAGTCGTGATCCAAAAGAATAGAGCTGTATTAGTGAGGAGAAGCGACGAATATATTATCAGAGAATTTCTAAAACCGATGTACCAGGTGTAAGTATCCTTGCCCGTTCCATCGTCTCCCGGCCTCTTCAATTTGCGTATGAATTCAAATACGATAGTACCGACGGTTGTAAAAAGGAAATGCGCCCAAATAAGAGTTGTAAACGGAAATGGATCGGAAAAAATTGCGTAGACAAAAAGTTGCATCATGAGCATCTGTATCAGATTGACACAGTTATAGATAAAGAAATGGAGACGGATTCTCTCGCCGAGGAAGAATTCTTTTCCGGCAAGGTATGAATATGCCAGCATTATCGTCATGATCGTAAGCGCCCAAAATCCGGCACTGGCGGCGATAACTATCAAAATTATCATCGATACGATATCGACATATTGTAATTCTCGCTTAGAGATGGTCCCATTTTGGATAGGCCGCACTTTGTGGTGCTTATTATCGTGCTCAAAATCACGATGCTCATCGATCACCCGTATATGCAGCAGATATGCGATAGACGCTATCAGGGCGAGTATTCCCTGAAATATCGTTGGGTGAGATGAGATGATCACCCCTGAACTCAAAACCGCAGGGAGAAGGCTAAATATCAGCACTATTATAGGAAATCGCTCCCGTTGATAGGAATCGAATCTCTTTATGATCGCAAGGATGTTTTGAATCATTTTATTATCGTGTGTGCATGGAAACTATCATAGAAGAAGACTCTATCTTTCGAGCGCAGTCGATCTACAAAGATATCATCGGTTTTGATCTTGGACGATAGATGGGCCGGATATGATCGTTCGACAAGATTATTCCAGTATGACACCACAGCACCAGGCTTGGCCGTGCGGATGATCTGTTCCCACAATTCATCGTTTTCAGACGACGAGAGAGCTTCGAATACGTCAGACAGATTATACTTAGAGAAGGTATTATCCGGCATTGATCGCAAATAGCTAAAGATACTGCCGGTCGTAATATTCAGAGCGGGGCTAGATATCGTCCGTAACCGATTATAACCATTGACATCAAGATAAGGCGGCAAGGCTTCTCCATATTCTCCAGTCAATATGTAATGCAAAAAGTAATTCCCTTTGGTCGGCATCGAAATGAGATGCTGTTCAAGCCTCTTACGATATATATCAGCCACTGTTTCCTTTTCTGTATACCTGAACATGCCGCGCTGACGCGCATATCTTTTTAGTATAAACCGGCTAGTAATCAGTTTGAAGATAAGCCTCCAAGCCCTTGAATCCCATTTTTCGCTGACAAAGGCGCGCTGTTCTTCTAGATCGTCAAAAGATAGCAACCTTGCGACAGCCTTTTTTCTATGAGCCAATGGCAATATATAGCGGGCAAATATATCGATGAACCTCTCAAAACGACCGCATCGTATCGGACCCGGCTCAAGCAGGCCCGCATGATCCGACCACCAGACAGCGGCCTTGTCCGATAGACGAGAACGTACCTTTTCGAAAAGTACGGCCCTTTGTTTTGATCGCCTAACTCCCAAGAATTCCAAATATTTGTCGTATGGCAGGCTCTGCGCGGCGGCTATCTTTAATTCGAGCAGATAGCTTTGCGCGATATTCATGTCTATAGAAACGACTTCCGACGGTCCAGCGATGAGAATGACAAAGGTATTATCACCGCCAGACGTTATGGAAAGGACTTTATCATCCGAATTTATTTTTAGCGCTGCAAGCAAGATATCCGGATCTTCCCAGCACTGACTGTAGTTGATGATTCCTGAATTCATATGCTGATGAAAATACTCGAATACACACGCCCTATACTCTACATTAGAGCGTAATAAATTAAAACTGTTTGAGAGACGGCTAACTTGCGCTATTCCAGGCTTTGTTGCTAAAAAGCACGGCACAAAGAACAAGATATACGATACCGATGATCCAACCTGTTATATTGAGGACTTGAACATCTTTGCTCATGATAAGCATGATGCCGCCAACAAACTGCGCTATGAACCCATAGCGCACCAATGCGGAATACGGCGAACCCAATCTTGATGCAACAAGATCGGTCAATGGAAGAAAAGTGAAAGCCAATGCGAAAACATAGAGCATCTGCACGAGCGGGGTCAGATTGAAGAATAATAATCCTTCCGGAGATATATAAGCAAAATTAGGCGAGTATCTTCCGATCATGAATATGGCGATGACGACAACGATACCGAGCACAGTCCCCAAGATACGATCAGTCGCGGAATGATTCTGGAGAGATGCGTATAGGAATAATACGAGGGATACAAGCAGCGATATGGCACCCAAGGTTACGCAGTTTAGAAGCAAGCTAGAATTGATATATCCGATAGTCCAAAATGCAAAAGCAAGAGCATCGAACAAAAGACCGATACCAAAGTATTTGAAGACTGGATCGCTTTTGCTCAAGAATCTTCCTCCGATAAGAGCTGCTGCAACGACATTAACAGCGAAAAATATAGCGACTGATGAATTCATTGTAATGAATGGTTATTGTAATAATGTGGCCTGTATGTGAAGATTATACAATGTTGTCCAATAAACAGATAGGTTGTTTATCCACCCGCTCGGTTGATGGCTCAATAGACCACGGACAAAAATACCCGTTAGTTATGCCTAGCTTCTTTCAGCATCTCTCATGGGCGCCCCTTCGGTGGTCTATGAAGCTCTTCTGCTCATTGAAAATAATCGGCATAGATAACTTAACGAGCTCGAAGCCAGGAGTCATAATCGCCAGCAATCACATTTCGGAGCTTGATCCGATGCTGATATCCTGCTGTTTACCATACCTCTCTAGTCACCTGCCTCTATATTTCGTTTCTAGAGAAATAGATTTTTATAAGTACAATCAGCTATCATTCCTCTATGGGGGAAAGTTTTTCAGATCGATGGGCGCTTATCCGGCTTATGTAGGATTGAAGAATTATACGCAAGCGCTATATCATCACTTGAGACTGATCGACCAAGGCAGAAATGTCGTCATCTTTCCTATGGGGAAGATAAATCTGGAAAATGACCCGACAAAAGCGAAAGGCGGCGTTGCCTTTCTTGCACAGGAAACCAGAGCGCCGATCATCCCGGTATTGATCCAAGGCATCGAGAATCTTTCGTTTAAAGCATTTCTAAGCCGAAGGCGAAAACTGACGATCACTTTCGGCAAGCCGATCAGTTCAGATGATATCTTCATGGCGAGTAAGGATGCAGCTTCAGGTCAGAATAGAAATGAGTACGAAGAAGCCTCATCGATATTAATGGAAAAGATCTTCCGACTAGCAAAATCAGATAGCGGTTTTTGACGTTGAATATCGTCTAATAATGAGGATGATATACGAGACAAGCAGGATGGGTGCTACAAGACCGAAAATCCCCGAATCTGATCCGTTTCCACCAAAAAGCCCGATAATCGCCGAAAACAGTCCGCCCAAAAGTGCTATCCCAAGCAGTTGTATAAAGGGTACAAAGTTGAGCAAGAATACGATATTCCTCAAAATGATGACCAGTGTTATCCATTTATCCAGATGCGATGTTGTTCCTGCAAACTGTTTACGAAAGACAAAATTCTCAAGGCAATAGAATATTGCAAATACAGCGAGAACACCGAGCATCATATACCAAAACAGAGCCAGACTTGGACTAGAGATCAGGATCAATAAATCAAGACCAAATACGAAGATCAAAGAGATCACCATGAAAACATTATTTATTCTCGGTATATCTTTAGCCCACGGGCTCACTGGTATAACCATGATATTGTAATGATAGCATTATTATTTCGACTTCACATCGATTGTTAAAAACTACCTTGGGCGCCTTAGCTTCAGTCTAAATAGATTCATCGATCCTATTTCAAAATTGACTTTTGCCCCATGCATCCATAATTGCCATAAACGGAAAAAGGGCTCGCCGAATCTTTGCTCAATGTCCTTGTGATGGCTTTCCAAATTCTTTATCCATTCAGCCATGGTCTGGATGTAGTCTGGTGTATCATCGCGAAATTCCTCGACCATCAAGCCGGCTTCATTGGCAGCAGCGATAAGTTCCCCTTTTGCAGGCAAATATCCGCCTGGAAATACATATTTCAATGTCCACCTATCGACGCGTCGAGGTTGGTATCTACCAGTCAACTGAAGAACAAGCGGACCCCCTGGTTTAACTGCCTTATAGAGCTGCCGAAAGAATGCTCCAAGCTTTTTCTGTCCAACATGTTCGATAGACTCGATCATCGCTATCCCGTCGAATCGGATATCAGACAGATCGTCTATGAAATCTCGATATTCGAATGACGCTAATCGTTCCAAATGATCGACCTTTATGAGCCGATTACAATACTCAAGCTGAGACTTGCTCAATGTATACCCTGTGATATGCCATCGCTTATTCGTAGCTACATATTGTGCGAATCCTCCCCACCCCGAACCTAGATCTAGGACTGAGGCACCGGATGGAAGATCCAACCACTCCGAGATGAATCCCAATTTATTCTGCTGAGCGATCGCCAGATCCTCAGAGCCGATATCATAGCGTCCAGCGGAATATGACATGGTCTCATGGTCGAGGAACATCTGGAAGAAATCATTTCCAAGATCATAATGATAAGCGATCTGATCCTTTCTATCTTTAGGGATGCTCCTTGTGGCAAGAAAAGCAGCAAAAATAAGCCTCCACGAACGCCGCACACGCTTGAATTGATGCCGAAGCCGAAGGTAAGCTTCTATATCTCCTTCGATTCGGAGCTTTCCATCCATGTATGACTCTCCGAATCCGAGAGCTCCTTGTGATAGGAGTCGTTTTGCAGTCATCACGTCATCGAAGATGAGCGTGAACGATATCGATGAGCCAGATCCATAATAGCGTTCTCTACCATCCCATAGTTTGATCGAAAATCTCGGACCCTCAAATTGACTGAATATTTCATCTATGACTCGAGAATAATTCATATTGCATCGGTGCTTGAATCTTGTTCAGATCGCCTGATTAATACCTATCTTCATAAGTGATTCTATCAAGCAGCGAGCTATAAGTATAGACATCAGTTCCTCGCACGGCATCTGTCTAGCTACACATCGACACGGTTTGAACGCACTAGACATGGGACAATATCGCTTTTAACTTTCCTCTTTTTGTTCTAAACTAGCCACATGTCTCAACCGCAAAAGACCATCTACGTCACCCGCGATATCGAGCGCGCCCTGGGAATGGAGCCGAACGATGACTATCTGATAGCCGCCAATCGGACTCCCTATTCTGAATCCGCGAAGGCTCGATACAGCGAGAGCGTCAGGCTCATAGATTCCGGTAGCGATATCTCTGACACTGCCGTTTTACTTGAAATGGACGCGGTGCGCAGCTTGATCGATCAGACCGAAGGAGATGTGCTCGTCTTCAAGAATACCCCTCGCATCGAAGAGATATGTTTGGAACACAGATGGCATCTCCTTAATCCTCCTGCGGCTTTGGCAGAGAAGGTCGAGAACAAGATCACTCAAGTCGAATGGCTTGGAGGGCTGGCAACCGAATATCTGCCACCTTTCGCGGTCGGTCCGACAAAAGATATGAAATGGGCTGGAATCCCTTCCGTCATCCAATGGGCTCATGGCCATACCGGCGACGGCACCATTCCCGTGAATTCTGCCGCGGAATTATCCGCCATCCAGAAGCAATTCCCCGAAAGACCGGCAAGGATGACAACATTCGTGAATGGCCCGTCATTCACAGCGAATGTATGCGTTTCGAAGGACAAAGTCCTCTTTGGCAATATCAGCTATCAGATAACCGGCCTGTCCCCATTCACAGACAATCCCTTCGCAACCGTAGGCAATGATTGGGGCCTCACCCATTCTCTGCTCAACGAAGCAGAGATCAGTCGTATTGAGAAGATCGCGCAAGATGTAGGCAAGAAGATGCAGGAGAGCGGTTGGCGCGGATTATTTGGCATCGATGTGATGAGAGACGATGAGCGCGATATGATCTATCTCATAGAGATCAATGCCAGACAGCCTGCCTCTACGACATTCGAATCATTCCTGCAGAGAGAATACCGCAGACAAGGGATCCAAGGGTTGACTACTTTTGAAGCTCATCTCGACTCGCTTCGCGACGGATCGGTCATCGGTCCGATCATCGCCATAAACGATGGCGCTCAGATCATCCAGCGCATCACCAAAAGCACCCGGAGTATACCCGAAGACGCCGCAGGCTCGCTGGAATTATCGGGATACATGACGATCGCTTACCAGAATTCGGAATACAACGCCGACCTTTTCCGCATACAAAGCATGATGGGAATAATGGAGACTCATAATAAGCTGAATCAACGGGGCAAAGAGATAGCAGAAACCATATCGAATTAAAAAATGACCACCCAAACCCTCTCTCCGTCTGCTTTATCAGTGATCGATCAATATCTGCACTTTCAGATCGGCGCATCCGTCTGCTCCGTGCCATATTTCAACAATAAGACCGCCCATCAGCGCATGGCTTTGGGAGCGCGCATAGGCAAAGGCAGCCCGAAAGATATCCTAGATGAAGTCCAGAGCATCATAGTCAAGGATCGCATATCTGCCAATCTTTTGGAGGATAAGACTCTAAAGAAGATCCTCACAGATAATAATATCGGCATAGATTGTTCAGGCTTCGCATATTTTGTCTTGAATGAAGCGAGCCGTGAAGCTGGAAAGGAATCTATTGGCATGCATATCTCTTTCGTTGATGCGCACGGCTTCTTTGGAAAGATCCGTTCTAAGCTGCGTCCCGTAGAGAATTGCAATGTCGCTACCTTCGCCCACGAAAAGAATAGCCGTCTCATATCCATGAAAGATGAAGCGGTAATGCCGGGAGACATCATCACCATGACCGACGATTCCAATGAGAGAGACCATATCCTGATCATCCATGAGGTCGATAGCGAACGCTCCCGTCCTGTAAAGCTATATTACTCGCACGCCATCGCCTATCCAGAAGATGGTGTATACGGGACCGGCATAAAACAGGGGGTCATCGAGATCACTGACCCCAACAAGAGCATAGCCGAGCAGAGATGGATAGAAAACAGCCTTGAAGGGATGGCCAATCGCTTGTTCACCCGAGCACAGAAATCAAAAACTGAACTGCGCAGACTGAATTGGCTATAGAAGATAAGTCTTGGCAGTTACACTCAAGGCGTCCTATCACTGTCTTTCTAAATATGGAAGCTTGTGGAACCTGAATTGTCACTCTAATTGCAACACTTGCGTCTTTTCCAGAAGACTCGTTTCGGACTCGAAAATTTAAGTCTTTTCCTTTCACGGTTGTTTAGTTTTCGTACTGCATGTGCAAGTTCT
>CAIKAN010000068.1 GCA_903825415.1 uncultured bacterium | reverse complement strand
GAAGACACTTATGAATATCATTGCGATCATATTTTGTGAGCCTCTTTTGTGTTTTTTTTCATAGAAAAATTGTAGCAGAAATCACACAAAAAGTATTAAAAGCTATCTTTAATCTGCCAATAAATCTGCATCAAAGGCTGTGGATAAACTACAGCTCTTTGTTTAGAAGATTCCTGGTGGCAGGGCCCACGGTTCCAGTCTGTGTCAGTTTATGCTTCGCTTGATAAGCCTTCACGGCCGTCTGAGTCACTGGTCCGAAATATCCAGTGACAGGCCCAGAGAAGACTCCATCGGCTTTTAGCCTCTTTTGCAGAGCGACTACATCCTGATCGCTCTCATCTTTGGATGTCATTCCTGAATAGAGATACTTATCAAAGGAGGTGAATGCTGCAGGGGCATAGCTAGGCGTCTGCACAGCCGATGTCGGATAGACTGTAGAAGGAGTCGTACTTACAACAGCAGGAGCAATTGAAGCGGAATTCCCTATCCAAATATATGCTTGGCCCCCACTACCGGCAACATTGGTGAATGTCGCAGCTACTGACATCGGCAAGGTCTCATTACCAGCGATCGCGTATGTCGCCGTATACGGCCCACTACCAGTCCCAGAGACGATGACGCCGTGACCAGCAACGCTCAATGAAGGGGTATTTATAGACTGATTCGCGTTGAGGGTAAAGGTCAAAGTAGAACCCGTACCAACAAAACCGTTGCTGCCATTGGAAGAGACTGTGAATGAAGATAGGGTCGGAGCTTGCGCTGTGGAAATAACGGTTGTGGTCGTATTCGTAGGAGCAACGTAGACATAGAAGCTGCCGCATTTATTGTCCAGAGTGCAGACGCTCACATTGGCTCCTCCAAAGGCTTGTCCAACAAGAATGATAGTATTACCATTCTGGCTTGCAGACACAGAACTCGGCGCGGAATTGGTCACAGAGTAATATCCTCCTGGACCATAGATAGCGATAGTCTGTGATTGACCTACGCTCAAATTGATTTGGCTCTGGCTGAAAGTTATAGAGGTCTGTGTATTTGTAGTCGTATTTGTATTATTTGTATTCGAAGTCACAGTAACATTCTCCGCCGCACAAGTCGTACTGTTATTGCCCGTGGCGCAGACATTGATACTGGCCGTGCCAGGAGAGATGCCGCCCACAACAAGACTGGTTCCACTTATCACTGCAGAAACCGCTCCATTATTTGAATTGCCGGATATGGAATATGTGCCCGAACCGCTTATGCTGATATTCTGGCTCTGACCTACCGTCAGGTTGATATTATTCTGGCTGAAAGCAATGCTCGTAGCTGTCGCTCCAGCAGCGGCTGGTACAGATACAGCGATGATATTACAACCGAGATTTGCCGCGCAGATATTAACATTGGTCGTGCCGAAGCTGAATCCTGTGATCACTATCTGATTGCCAGTGATAGATGCGCCAGCCACGGAAGGGTTGCTATTGCTTGCCATGGTCAGCACAGCGCTCACTGGAGTCGTCACTGTGAAGCTTTGCCCGATCTGTACCGTGATGCTCGTCTGACTCAGAGAAAAACTGCCGCCCGTGCTCGTATAGTTCGGCCAAGTATTCGTGGGAGACTGCTGACTATTTACCATAACATATACTGGCGCGCTTGCCGCTATACCATAAGAGCTGGAATCGACCATGGTGGTGAGATACCCGTTATTATTGGTCGTTCCGATATTCCGTGAAGTATAGGCGGAATTCGAAGGATAATATAGGGTCACCGACATATTAGGGTCCGCATTATAGACTGTGATCTGCACCTGGCTGGTCCCTGTAGTCGGCGAGAGCGACATGCTGGGGACTAAGGCAGCATCTGCTCTATCGATAGAGGCCATGCTCACGACGAGACCTACCACACCAAAGATATATATGATCTTTTTCATAGTGAATATATTAGAGTATTACGCATACCATTATACCACTTATTATACGCCAAAATACGCCTTCTGGCGCAATCATCTATTTCCAGAAAAACAAAAAACCGCCCGAAGGCGGTTTTTTGTTTTAGCTACACAATGTCCTAAATCAACTAGATTAAGGATTGATCGTGCCGGTTGTCCAATTGGTCAAACCGTTCATGAAGGTGGAGGTCACATATCCGCCAGCCGCGGTGTAGTAACGAACACCAGCAAGAGTAACCTTGTAAGGCTTGCTAGCTGTCAAGTTTGCACCTGTCGTGTCCTTGCCATCAAACTGGAATTGAACTACTCCGATATTCGTCGGATTGGTTGTTCCATTGGTGACCTTGAAGGAGCTGGCAGGAGCACCGTTCGTGAAGGTCGCAGACAATGTCGGGAGGATGACAGCAGGATTGCTGATCTTACCGTTGTTGCTTACGCCAGCCGAGACAGACGAGCCATAACCTGAATAGATAATAGCTCCACTGTTATCGATAACGTTGAACAAGAAGGCGGCTGAAGAAGAACCTGTCGTTCCGAAGAAGACATCAGTTCCAACAGCTCCGATATTCATGTTGAACGAAGCGACGACGGTCGATGTGCTCAAGTTGCTAGTACCAGAATTGTTTGTACCGGAAACAGAGATCGTAGGCGCGCCTGAGAGCGTGAAGACTGGGCCAATGCCTGAAACGATCAAAGTGTTGCTGGTAGCGCTTCCAACAAGGGTAGCCGAGCTATCGATCGAGTTGTAGATCTGGGTAGAGGCTGTAGTCGAAGCGGTGATGCTTAGGCTACCTGAAGTGACTCCAGAAACGTCAACTGCGACGGTGAAAGGAACGGTCGTGCCGACTGGAATCGTAGCATCCGTGTTTCCATCTTGGATATTGCTGAATGTAGCAACACCGTTGGAAACTGAAGCTGACTGGATGATGGTTGAACCCCTCATCAAGTAAGCAGCAGTGACTCCGGCTCCCGCAGGAGCTCCATTGCCAATAGCTGTGATACCGACCACCACATTGTGGAGATGCAAAGTATCGTTCTGAGCGTTAACAGCAAAAGTAAAGATCGGAAGAGGAGGATTGCTGTAAGTACCCTGGGAAGTGTTGGAAACAGGGACGGCGTTAGCTTGTGGGCTAGAACCATCGAGTGAGATATTCGCCTGAGCATTATCTGTCAAGCTAGCATTGATGCTGAGAGCCTGAACGATAGAACCGATCGAATATAGGTTGAGACCTGCGCCATCAACTCCGCGAACACCCTGAGTCGTGAGACCGATACCCCATCCTGCGGTAGGTCCATTCGTAATCGTGCTTCCTGAAAAGACTCCATTCGGAGCTGTAGGATAGTGTGAAGCGTTAGAAGTGATGTAAGTAGAATCAATCGATGAATTCAAGTCAGCCTTGATGATGATATCCTTGTATGTGCCCTTTGCAACGATCGAATGGAATCCAGCAAGACCGATGATGTAATCGGATCCGCTCTGGACGACTGTCGAAGAGTTCAAAGGCTGTGATGTAAGGATGCCTGTGCTATCTGTAACATAGATCTTGTTGAAGATCTTGTTGAAGATAGAGGTATTGTTACCAAGGTCAAGTGTAACGGTCTGAACATCGATGTCAGAGTATTGAGCCTGAACACGGATGGCCAAAACCGGAACCATCTGCTGTCCGACATTCAACACTGAAGTTGAGATCGGGCCAGCTGTGACGGTCATGATGCCTGGTACTCCAGGAGTCGTGATGCCTGACTGTCCGCCAGTGACTGTGCCTGTCGTGTTAGACGTGCAGGTATATCCGGCTGGGCAAGTAGGAGCAACTGGAACACTGTTAGCTGTGCAGGTGAATCCTGCTGGGCAAGCTGTGTTTCCTGTCGTAGCGACACCGCCATTCAAAGCAGCGCGTGTGAGAGGACCAACGAAACCTGAGCTAGTGATGCCCTTTGAGGTCTGATATGCCTGAACTGCAGTCTTGGTCTGTGAGCCAAAGTAACCCTTGGCAGCAGTACCAGCTTCAACAGCCGGGATATGGAATCCTCCAGCGAGCAAAGCGTTCTGAAGAGCGACAACATCTGCACCTGTTGAGCCGACCGTCAAATTGTTATTGAAGGTACCAGCAGCGAATGCGACTGTGGCGAGGGCCAAAACGGCGATGCCTGTCGTGAATAAAACTTTTTTCATATCTATGGATTTGATAATTAACGCATCCCTCTCCGTTTAATAAGTTGGAAAGGTTAACGCGGTTTGTAATCTAATAATAAATAAAGTGCACGCATGTCCATCGTGAGATGGCCGACTAGCGCGCGTTCCACCTCTTTTTATCTGCGCTATCGAAACGCAAAAGATAAAGAGTTTGTGGGCAAACCAAATACGAACCTAACATTTCATGATTATTGATTTGTCAAAGTTCGCTACCCTACGAAGCTCACGTTAATGAGCAAAGCAAGGTTTCACCCTAACTATCCACGAAAGCGGGTAGATAGGATTCCTAGAGCTTACGCCCTGGGACGAGCTTATAATAGCATGAAACAGCGATTATACGCTCGTTACAGAACATTATAATACACAGACAGAATACTGCAAAATTGCCATATGTGGATAACCAGCCCATTCTAGGGCATTTGAACACATAAGTCAATAAACTAGCCTTGAAATAGGACTTATGTGGTTATTTATGGCTTTTTAATGTAAAAATGAAAAATCAAATATCAAAAATACAAAGCAAAAATGTAAAGATCTGAGCATTGTTTGCAACCTATCTTTGAATCTTTAATTTGTATTTTTGATATTTGATTTTTCATTTTTACATTAACGAATACCTGCTCCACCTCCTTTCCCCTTCTTTCTTTATGACTCCCTTATCCACCAATTCAAGCAATTCCCTTTGTATAGTCTTCTCGCTACAATCTTTTATAACCTTAGAGAAATCTTTTATCGTCAGATTGCTTTGTCCTTTTAAAATGCTGATTATATCCTGTTGTCTCTGTCCTTTCTTGAGGTGGACATCCGTAGTATCACGAGACCCTCTATGTATTTCAGCGAGCTTTCTTGAAATATCCTGATCTGCATGACCCACCCCAAAAGAGCGGCTTTGAACCGCCGACCGTCCACTGTCTGGCTTAAATCCAGAAGTGAATAAATCAGGAGTTTTAAAAAATTGCTCAGAAAGGACATAGCCAGCGCTTTCAGCGCTTGAAATGAGACGATCGCGCATAAGGCCGATAATATTATCGATCTCTTTGACCAAGAGAGAGTGATTCATTTCAGAGATCAAGTGGGATATTTTCGCGACATTGAGCAGAGATATAGTTTCCAAAGCTGCTGTAAATAGAGATTGGATAACCGCATTTTTATCACCAGGCAAAGAATTTGAAGCGCTAAAAGACGATGATAAGAGATCCATGCCATGATCGCGCAATTCCCACTTCATCGGTTCATCGTCCTTTAACAGTCCAGAGACTAGATATATAGCGGCGGTGATCTTTTCTGTCTTTTTGAATACATAGGTCAAATAATCTTCAGCAGAAAAAAAGCCCAGTGATTTCCAGTTATTCTGGTCATTGAAAAATTGCTGGCTTTGATTATTTATATTGTCCATTACAATGAAAATGTATGTCCCTAACACTGTCTGTTAAATGTCCCTGAATGACCTATAAGAATGCAGTATGTCCATTTGTCTTATACGTGTCTATTATAGAGTAAAAATGAAAGTGTGCAAGGGATAAACACACCATATGATTACACAATTCATTTAACCCGTGATATTATTCATACAAATACCATGGCAAAAAAAAGAGATCTTGATATACCCGAGAAAGTGAAATTCTGGAATGAGATCGGTCCAGAGACGACCCAGACGATCCTGGCGATATTCGCTATTTTATTGACTATATTATTCCTGCTCGCTCCCTTCGATAAAGCAGGGCCTGTTGGCAGATGGGTCTTATTCCATCTAACAGGACTATTCGGCATAGGGTACTATCTGATACCGATAATACTCATAATGTTCGCTGTCACCTCTATCCGCGGCATCAAGAGGCATTTCGAGCTTTCCAAAGGCATCGGTTCTCTAGTCTTGTTCGTCTCAGCTCTAGGGCTCATACATATAGTCAGTACAGGTTCGGGAGGCGTAGCTGGAAAGTGGATCGCTATGCCGCTAGTCAGTCTCGTATCGACTTGGGCATCTATGGCTATTCTGATCACGCTCGTTATAGTCTCCGTCTTCATCATCCTCGAAGCTTCATTCACTCTGGAGCAATTAGCCTTCTGGAAATGGTTCCGCAAGGACAAAGAGGGTGGCAAGAATGATATGGATGAAAACGAAGAAGCCGCTATAGACAAGGCGGTCGCTGCAGCAGCTTCGCCTGAAACTGCCCGTAAAGGCATAGACTCGGCGGCACCAACAAAGACTGTCGCGAAGAAAGATGATGCCAAGAATAAAAAGAATCAGACACTGCCTCTGACCGATGATGAGGATGGCATGTTCTCTCCAGCAGTCCAAGCGCCTTTGCTCACGCCATTCGTCCCTCCCCCGCTCTCTCTCCTAGAGAAAGACCGCGGCAAGCCGGAGACTGGAGATATCAAATACAATGCCAATATCATCAAGAGAACTTTGCAGAACTTCGGCATTACGGTTGAAATGGATGAGATATCGATAGGACCATCAGTGACGCGCTATTCCTTGAAGCCGGCAGAAGGAGTCAAACTGTCGCGTATCGTCGCCTTGAACAATGACCTCTCTTTGGCTTTGGCTGCGCACCCTATCCGTATCGAAGCACCGATCCCAGGTAAATCTCTAGTCGGCATAGAAGTGCCGAATACCGCCAAGACCACGGTCGGTCTGGCATCTATCCTTTCCAGCCCTGACTATCAGGACTCGGATAAGCCTCTCCTCGCTTCTCTCGGAAAAGACATCACTGGAAATTCCCACTTCTGCAATATCGGGAAGGCTCCTCATATGCTGATCGCTGGTACTACCGGTTCAGGCAAATCTGTAGCCATTCATGCCTTGATCACTTCCCTGCTCTATCGCAATTCTCCTGAAAGCCTCAAGTTCATCATGATCGATCCCAAGCGCGTCGAGCTGACTCTCTACAACAAGATCCCCCATCTCCTGACACCTGTTATCACCGATCCCAAGAAAGCTATACTCGCTCTGAAATGGGCTGCCAAAGAGATGAGCCGACGATACGATGTCCTGGAGAAGAACGCCATCCGCGATATCGATTCATATCATCGAACTGTGCTCGGACCAGCCGTCAAGAGATTCAAGGCATTAGACCCAGAATCACGAGGCGATGAGAGCGCTCTACCAGAGACCATGCCTTATCTCATGATAGTCATAGACGAGCTCGCTGATATCATGCAAGCCTATCCGCGCGAGCTTGAATCAGCCATCGTCCGTCTGGCACAGATGAGCCGCGCTGTCGGTATCCACTTGATCGTTTCAACTCAAAGGCCTAGCGTGAATGTCATCACCGGCCTCATCAAAGCCAATATCCCGACTCGCGTAGCCCTCCAAGTCTCATCACAGATAGATTCGCGCACCATCCTCGATCAAATGGGCGCAGAGAAGCTCCTGGGCGCTGGAGACATGCTCTATCTCGGCGGAGAGATGTCCAAGCCTGTCCGCTTACAATCAGCCTTCACATCGGAATCCGAAGTAAAGAGAGTGGTCAAATTCCTGGCAGATCAATACAAAGACGAGATCATGGGAGAAATCAGCCTCACTGCGCCAGAAGCAGGCTATGATGCCGCCTTCAATTCGACCATCGATCTCGGAAGCGATTCCCTAGAGGATGAAGATGAGCTCTATGAAGCCGCTCGCGAAGCGATCATCGCCGCCGGCAAAGCCTCGACTTCATATATACAGAGGAAGCTGGGCGTCGGGTATTCGCGCGCCGCAAAGCTCATGGACCTTCTCGAAGAGCATGGAGTCATCGGACCAGCGAATGGGTCGAAGCCACGCGAAGTCACAGGAGGAGAACAGGCGGGAGATAGCGCAGCTACAGAGGTTCCCCCAAACGCTAGTGAGACGAATATCTCCTAACTACCATGCAACGCACCAGAACGATCAAACTAATACGGACATCTCTGATCGTCGTCTTCATCGCTCTCATCGCTGCATATGCAGTCTGGGGATCATTAGACTATATGCGCGGACCACAGTTGACCACCTCGTCGCCAACTGACGGCATGGCGACCTCGTCACAGATGATATACATAGGCGGACATGCCGAGAGGATCAGTAGCATCACCTTGAATGGCCGAGCCATTTCCACCAATGAATCAGGGTATTTCAATGAGCCTGTAGTGATCTTCAAAGGCATGAATATCGAGACTATCGAGGCGCGCGATCAATTCGGGAGGAGTATAAGGAAAGAGATAAGGGTGGTCGGGATGGAATAGTGCGCAAGCCATGCAGGCGAAGGCTTTGCTTTCCAAGCTCGAGGACGAGTCAATTCCTGGCACGACCGGCATTTTCCAAAGACAAAGGCCGTGCATGTCCGAGAGGCCTT
>CAIKAN010000067.1 GCA_903825415.1 uncultured bacterium | reverse complement strand
TGACCTGTCCTTTGACAGTAGACACCCCCTCAACCGGCCTTACCGGCCAAAACCGAACAGACAGACTATGAAGAAACTCCTCGTTCTCGCCGCTATATTATTAGCGGCAGCCGCCTCCTCGAACGCACAACCGGCGCCTCCCATGCCACCGCCACCACCGACAAGGGTAACGACAAATCAACTGTCGGCGGTCCAAGCGCAAATCCAATTGTTGCGCCTCCAAAAAGAGCTCGTTGAGGCGACGAATGCGCTGCTCGTTGCCAAGCTCCAGCTCGCAGAACTGCAAGGCCGGCAGCCTGCACCGTCTGGGTCAAGTCTCGTTTTTCAAGACGCAAACAACATTATCCGGGTCCACGGCCAAACGTTGCCTTCGTGCCCGCCGCCACCATCCTGTTTCTGCCCTCCGACGTTCCCCATGGCACGTCAAGGGATAGTGGTGCTTCCACCAGGAACATATCCCCCAGGATGGTGCTCCCCGCTTGAAAGCGATCCGCTCTATTTTCAAGGGGTGCAACAGTCCATGCCGATCAGTCCCGCGACAATGTACGGGTCAGGTCAGCGGGCGGATACATCTCCAAAAGGAACATACTATGTCCCCGCCTACGGTTTCGAAGGGCCGACTTACTTCGGTCCCGGCTGTCGTTAAGCCCGCCCTGCACCTTTCACAGCACCCCTATCCACAACTGATGCAATCAGCAGTGTGGGAAGGGGTACTTTTTTATTCGTAGGCAAGGTTTAACCTCAAGGTTAATCATTGAAAGGTAAGGCTATAATCGTCTTTCTTTAAGCCATATTTACTCATTTCATAATGCTTGACACCAGCATATAATTCTGCTATACTATTATAGTATCTTTGGCACACTTACAGTAGAAAAAAACCGGCTGAAAGGCCACAACAACTGAGATAATTATGGCAGCATCGTCCCCTCCCCCTATCCCTCCCCACATTGCCGCTGGAGCACGCGCAGGAAATTCATTTCGGCGCCGAATGCTCATCGGGAGCATCATAACGGCGATCGTCTTCGCTGTGCTGGTCGGCTGGGCCGGCTGGCACTTCGCCATCGCCACCACCTACAGGTGGGCCGCGACGAGCTGGAAGGCTCATAAAGTTGCCGCAGCGGCAGCTTCGGCAACCACGACATCACGACTGACGATAACGACAGTCACGTCGTTGCCGACATCGGCCACAACTGTAGTCGTGACAGCCAGTTCTCCGTCTCCGAGTCACGCTAAAGCGCTTTTGAAAGAGATCCGCGAGCTCAGAAGCCTCGTGGCCTCGAAATCAAACCCGCCGGTCGTTGTAACCAATGTCACGATTGGAGACATCGGTGAGAATGCCGCCGTTTCCGTCTTCGGCAACGTGACGATCAACCCGGAGCAACCGAGCATGATGTCCTGCGAGATCGGTTGGACTCCGACGCGGAGAATATACCCGACCTTTGTGGCGGGCATCCCGCGTATGGATAGCGTCTACTTCCAATCGGGAGAAGTCATTCAGATAATGATCCCCCATGGTTGGGCGGTCGATATCGACGTGACTCCCGTGGATCGAGTTGAGTTCCTTATCGATGGAACCCGCGGGAGCTATAACTCCGGGTCACGACGAACGCATATCAAGATGCAGCGGACGTCAATGACTTTCCGATTCGTCGCAGGCTGCTACGGGGAAGCAGTACTCGTCCCCGTTTTCAGCCCGATGTGAACAAGACCCTTCAAAAACGCGACACACCCAGGTGGGAGTGTCGCGTTCCTTTTTTATATTGCAGAGGTCCGACCTCTGAATATCTACAATCCCGCAATGGTACTGCTGATGAGGTGGATGAAGCCCCAAGCCGAAACCATGATGAACATGCCTATAGCTCCAGCCAACATGTGTTTCTGACCAGTAGATCGCGCTTCAGCACTCTCGCCTTTGATGATCATCTCGATGACTCCATAGACAAAGACGAATAAGCCAAAGGTAAATAGCATTCCGATGATAGGATTGAGGATATAGGTCACTACGGGGCCTATGGCAGTGCCAAAAGCGGCCGAACTGTCGGCCGCATGGGCTTTTGGAATCATATTTCCTAGGAATTCCATAACTTGATCTCAAACTGACTAGTTAACTGTAGGAAGGGTCGGGTTGGCTGTTGGAGGAGCGAGAGGATTGGCCTGAGGGATAGAATTAGTCGGAGCAGTGGTCTTGAATGTATTCGTCAAGATATTGACCAGACCCCAGATCGAGAGGATGATAGCTAGACCGAGAACTCCCCATCCGACATTAGCTAGAGCGGCCGACTTTCCAGCAGGATCATTGCCCTTGATCATGTACATGACAACGTTATAGATGATGAAAAGAACAGCTAGGGCGATAAGGACATAGACGACCAGATTGATGAGTCCAACAACCCTTGTTGAAAGGCTATTGGCATCAGTTACTGTGCCAGACTGAGCAAAAGCTAACGAAGGAAGCATCAAGACTGCGGCTGCGAATATTTTTTTCATGAAAAAAATTATTACTAATAAAGCTTGTAATTGTTTCGATGGGCTAATGATACAACTGAACTCATGCTATGAGCAAGGGGTTGTCTGTGGATAATACAGGCTATTTGCTGCCACTCAAGAAGTCCGCGCTAGGGATCTTGCCTGTAGGAGTATTGGCTCCTGATCCAAAGGTATTGACGAGGATATTGACCATTCCCCAGATCGAAAGGATTATGGCCAGACCTAGAACACCCCAGCCAGCATTGGACAAGGCGGCTGACTTCCCTGCCGGGTCATCTCCCTTTATCATGGACATCACCACATTGTAAACGATGAACATTACCGCAACAGCTATGAGGACATAGACGATGAGATTGACTATGCCTATAACCCTCGTTCCAAGATCGCTGACATTGTTGATTGTAGGCAAGCTGCCTCCTGAAGACGGATTCACATAGCCAGGGACTTGTGCCATGACTAATATCGGAAACAGTGCGATGAATGAGATTGCTGCTATTTTTTTTATCATGTTTTTATATGAGATATCATCAATTTGATGAAGCTGTTCCCGTGCTTCCAGGGAATATATCGCTCCAAGTGTTCGGCTTGGCATAATCAAGACCAAAAGTATTCTGCAAGATATTCACAAATCCCCAGAATGAGAGGATGACGAAGAAGCCTATGACGCTCCACATCAGATATTTTGAGCCTTCTGTGCGATCAGTATCGCTAGCACGGATGAAATACTTGATGACGAACCAGACGAACATGAGCACGGCCAAACCCATGAGGAGAAGCAAGCCTTTGTTCAGATAAGTCGCGACGCTGGTCATCAGATCGCTCAGTGTCTTGGCAGCGAAAGTGATATTGGGAATGATTGCGATAGCTAGAGCGACTCCGATCCGTGTGATTTTATTCATGGTAAATAATAATGTGTTAATTGTTAATATCACTTCCCAGTCAGACCATTTTGCGCGCTATTCCCTACTTCTTGGCTGATCATCCCTGAACCGACCAAAGTAGACAAGATGACTTGGATGATAATGCGCGCACCTAGAACTATGGCTGTACCGATGATGATATACCATAGCCAAGTCGTAGCTTCCGAGATCTTGCCTGGATTACCGCGGGCCATGATGAATTTCAAGCCAACCCAGATGAAGGCCAAGACCGCCACAACTATCGCCACATAAGTGAAGACTTCCACGGCTGTATTGATCAAAGCTCCTAGTGAATTGGCCTTGATCGGATTGGTCAAGGTCGTTGCCGTCGTCTGTGCATCGACAGAACCGAAGAAGACGAAAGTCAAAGAGAATAAACAAAGCAAAGCGGTTATCCGTGACCAAGATATTTCTCTATAAAATGATTTCATATATTTTTTAGCTGCCCAATAATGTCTTGACTCCTGGATTGGCCGCGAACCAAGTGAGGATCTGCGAGACTACGAACCAAGCTGTAAGCATCATTATAAAGCCTATGCCGACTTTTTTGAAGATTTCCTTGGCTTTGTTGATATTACCCGGGACTCCGGTTATATAAAGATAGCCGGCATAAGAGAAGCTGGCGACTGTGAGCAAGACTCCAACAGCGATCATAGCTTCTATTAAGGTCTGGATCTGCGTCATCAAACCAGCAAAATCACAAGCGACGTAATTTGCAGGCTTAGTAGCCGTAGAAGGCAGGGTCGGACCATCACAAGCAGAAAGCTTAAAATCGGCCGAAAATGGATTGAGGCTGGCTTGAGCCGCTATCGGCACAATTAAAAGTGAGCAAACAAGTAGAAGTAAAGTAAAATATTTAAATATGTCAGCGAGGCTGGATTTGGACGAAGCGCTAGAAAGATGTTTATTCATTTTATTGGGTCGATGACCTTAAGATGACATCATACTGGTCGCCGGCATCATTTATCGCTGTTCCTACGCCTTTGCGGCCGCTAGTCACGGAATCTATCATATTCCCCATTATACTATACGATTTGGACTGATCGGCATCGAACCATGTCCTTGAGACCAGAGCTGCAACATCGAAGACCTTGATATATGGGTCATTCGAACCTGCTGCAATGGCATATCTATTGGCAGGAGGGAGATAGAGAGCTTGATTCAGGATAGCCATATTGGTCGGATCTGTAAGAATCAATATATCCTGATAGGCGATATTCTGATTCGGCGAAGAAGATATCAGAGAAAGGCCATACATCCGACCATAAGTCGCCCTGACTATATGCGTATTGCCAGTAACGGGACGGGCTTGCGGTATTTCGGCTACGTCAAAATTGAGATTCGGATTCTTGGCACGGATATCGGCGAGCTCCGAAGTGAATCCGAAATAAGTAGCCAGATCGCCTGACAAGAAAGCCGTCTTTGAATCAGACATACTCCTATTCCAAGAATAATTCATGCTATTGGGATTCACGAACTGCGTGAAGAAATTGATGGCCGGCGTCGGATCGTTATATGAGGTAGCCTTGAATGTGCTGACCGTGGTGCCATCAGACCCTAGCACGGTTATGGGATTGCCGAGCTGCATCATGAGCGTGGCGAGCAGCTCTCTCGCATTCGAAACATTAGAAAAATCACCCATAGCGATGGTCGCTTTGCGGATATTGCCATTATCGTCTTTGATGGTCAGCTTCTTATTCAAAGCTGAGAATTCATCCCAGTATTTCGGATAAGTCGCAACGCCATAAGCCGAGAATAGATCGCGATTCCAATACATCACTAGAGGATCTATCGTGAAAGGTATGGCTAATGTGCCATTCGCGGAGAAATAGATCTCCCCTTCCTGAATAAAATTATTCTTAAAGGTACCCTGATCCAAAGTCGTATATGGTACAGGCGTGATCACTCCCATCTGCGGCAAGATCATATCAGCCGGTATTAGGATAGCATCAGGCCCCCTGCCCCTAGATATCGCCGTATTGAATTCCTGAGAAAATGTACCAGGATCTTTCTGCGTATAAGCCACACTGATCCTTTTGGGAAGAGTGAGATTGAGCTTATTCAGATATGAAGTGAACGCATCGGCCGGAAAAGTGCCCCAAATAGAGATCGACACGCTATCCGTTCCGCCGCTATTACTCCCTTTGTAAGTAGCAAAGAATATCACGCCGGTGACAATGCACACCACAAAGAAAGCGAGTACGATTATTTGGAATTTGCTCATATTCATAGCGGTAGTATCGTTATCTTACAAAGACTAGCCCATAATGATGGTCACCAGCAGCAAATGACAGCTCGACCTTGAAACCCGCCTTCTCAAAAAGAGCTTTTGCTTGTGATTCAGCGACTATCTGTTTCGGGCTCAAAGGAGAAAGGTCGCTCCAGTCTACGACCAGAACCTTGCCGCCAGGCTTCAGGATCCTCTTGATCTCGATGACGAAATCATCCGGCTTCTCGATCTGGAATAAGACATTCGATGCTATGACTCTATCGGCGATAGCTTCGCGGAGTTTGGTGCCGCCGATCTTCTCTGCATTGCCCCAGACAACCTCGATATTTCGAAGCCCTTGAGTAGCTCCCGTGCTGCGTATCCTATCGAGTAGATCTTTCTGCACTTCCACGGAATAGACAATACCGCTTCCGCCGACGCTTCTGGCAGCTTCAAATGTATAGAAGCCGGAACCGGCTCCCAAGTCTACGACTTTCATTCCGTCGGTAAGGCCTAATTTTGCAAGATTAGTGGCAGGATCAGAAAACATGGCTTTATTATAGGATATAAGGCCGGAAGTATGAAGCGAGGAATGTGGACAACAAAAGCCGAACCTTATACCTAGATCGGAGACGAGAGTCTTTCCATGCTCTTAAGAAACATTTCCTGGGACAATTGGCATCCCTCATTATCAGCGATAAATTGATCATAAAGCCGAGTCTTGATTCTCCCTAATTCGTCGTCCTGTTCTTGCGCTCCTGAAGTTGCATGAGAACCTTGCTCAGCCCTAATAGATTCTGTCTTTCTTCTCATTTCTTCCCAAATATCCATAACTTGAGGTGTAACCATAAATCGTTCTTGTCCGTTCGGTGTAGTAAAAACCTTAAGTTCACCCTGTCTCTTGTATGATTCTTCTGATGACATGTTATATAAAGTTAATATTAATCACGAATCACTTCGTTCTTATTGTATCAAATCAACTTATAATATACATCCCTAGGAAATTATTGCTTTACAAGCAAATCAAGCTCGCAAGTTGATCCCCCTCCCTCAACTTCATAACCCTCACTCCCTGGGTCGAGCGACCCAAAGATGGAATCTCCTTGATATCGACACGTATAACTTGGCTCTTCTTGGACATGGCGACTATCTCCTCATCGAGATCTGTGACGACCTGAGCAGCCATGAGAGGACCGGTCTTGGCCGTGATCTTCATAGTGAGGATGCCTGAACCGCCCCTATTCTGCGTCTTATATTCGGAAAGATCTGTCTTCTTGCCATAACCATTGGCGCTCATCACGAAAAGGAAAGGATTTTTGGCGTCCTTTGGCACCATATCGGCGGAAATGACGCTATCGCCTTTGCCAAGTTTAATGACGCGGACACCGGCGGCATTCCTGCCCATTTCACGCACATCGCTTTCTTTGAAACGTATCGACTGGCCATCCTTGGTGGCAATAACTGCCTCATCATTCTTGGAAACGAAGGAAGCAGATATGAGCTCATCGCCTGCGTCTAGAGTGATAGCGATAAGGCCGGAACGTCTAACGTCTTTGAAATGTTTGGCTGAAGACTTCTTGCCTGTGCCATTCTTGGTGACCATCATAAGGAAGAGGTCTTCGGCATCTTTCTTATTCTTTGGCATAGCCAAGATCGAAGTGACTCTCTCTCCATCGGAAAGAGACAGGAAATTCATGACCGACTTGCCTTTTGTGGCTCTCTTGCCTTCTGGGATATCGTACATCTTGATCTGATAGGCCTTGCCCATATCGGTGAAGAAAAGGAGGTCATTATGCGTAGTGGCATAGACCAGATGAGAGATGAAATCTTCCTCTTTTGTATCCAAATCTACCACACCCACTCCTCCACGCTTCTGCTTGCGGTATTCTGAAGGATCAGTGCGCTTGATATAACCGCCCTTGGTGAGAACGAGCACGCTCTCTTCATCAGCGATCAGATCCTCGGGGTTGAATTCTTTGACTCCATGTTTGACGATCCTGGTGCGCCTATCATCGCCGTATTTCTCCCTTATCTCGCTCAATTCCGTTTTGATGATGCCTCGGACTTTCTTCTCGCTGCTCAAGATGCTTTTCAATTCTTCGATCAAAAGCTGGACTTCCTTCAATTCATCGAGGACTTTCTTGCGCTCCAAACCGGCGAGCTTCTGCAGCTTCATTTCAAGGATAGCTGTAGCCTGCTTATCGCTGAACTTGAATTTCTTCATCAAGCTCCCATGAGCTTCGACGGCGTCTCTGGAAGCACGGATGAGGGTGATGATCTCATCGATATGGTCTAGGGCTTTCTTCAAACCGAGGAGGATATGCTCGCGATCTTCGGCTTTGTTGAGATCGAATTTGGTGCGGCGGCGTATGACTTCTATCCTATGCGCCACGAATTCTTGCAGAATGGACTTTATGGAAAGGGTCTGAGGAACGCCATTGACCAGCGCCACGGTGTTGACATGGAAAGAATCCTCAAGTTGGGTATGCTTGTAAATCAGATTTAAAACTTTTTCTGGATATGAACCCTGCTTCAAATCGATAGCGATGCGGATATCCTTGTCGGACTCATCCCTCAATCCTTTGACGCCTTCTATGACTTTGTCTCTGACAAGCTCGGCGATCTTGATGATGAGCTCGCTTTTGTTCACCCTGAATGGAATGGAAGTGATGATGATCTGGAATTGGCCTTTCTTGTCTTCGACTATCTCCGCCTCGCCACGCACGACTATGCCTCCACGGCCCGTAGTATAGGCATGCTTTATGTCTTTTTCCCCATACATAACGGCGCCCAAAGGAAAATCGGGGCCTTTTATGAACTGGAAGAGATCGTCCATGGGAGCCTCGGGATTGTCTATGAGATAGACAGTGGCATCTACGACTTCACGGAGATTGTGCGGAGCGATATTGGTGGCCATACCTACGGCGATACCGAGCGTACCATTCAAGAGAAGGTTGGGCACGGCTGTCGGCAAAACCATCGGCTCCTTGCGGGTGCCGTCATAGTTGGGCTGATAATTGACTGTATCCTTGTCTATATCGCGTAGAAGTTCGGAGGCCATCCTGGACATCTTGGCCTCGGTATAACGCATAGCAGCTGGTGGATCACCATCGACGGTACCGAAGTTTCCCTGGCCTTGGATCAAGGGATAGCGCATGGTGAAAGGCTGGGCCATCTTGACCATGGAATCGTAGATAGCGACATCACCGTGAGGGTGATAATTACCCATAGTGTCAGAGACGGGCACGGCTGATTTGCGGAATTTGGACTGGAAGGTGATGCCTTTCTCATGCATGGCATAGAGGATGCGGCGATGCACAGGCTTCAAGCCATCGCGGACATCCGGGAGAGCGCGATCGGTGATGACTGACATGGCGTAGTCTAGAAAAGACTCGCGCATCTCGGTCGAGATATCGCGGCGCATTATACCGTTCTCAGGGCGGATCGCCACCTCTTTTGATTCAGGTTTGTCGGGATGTTTGGGCATAAAATAAAACACTATCAAGGTTTAATATGATATTAAACCTCAACCAGATAACAGTATTATAGCAAAATGCCATCCAATATGGAAGCTTTTATAGGATCTAGCTAGACGATATTTTTATCGATTCCCCGCCGTCGCTGTCACGCTAGAATATGTGACTTTCTTTGCTCCAAAAAGCATCTCCTTTATATCGCCAAAGAATGTGCCTACGCTAGCGACCATAGAATGGACAGGAGTGCCGGCATTGTCTACAGAGCGTGCGACGACATCTTGTTGGGATGACTTACCGAGAGAAGTCAGAGACGAGAGCCAGAAAAGGAAGATCACCGCGGTGATCCCGAATGCAGACCAGAAAGCATATCGATGCTTGATGTGGTCGGGTTTTGAACGGAGGTTATCGATATGGGCTTCGAGATTCATGGGTATATTTTACCTCAAAAGAAAGTAAATGGGAAATTGCATTTTGTGATTACAACATGGTCAACTAAAATCTTCTCTTGAAATCCCAGCCATTCTCATGATCGACAATAATGTACCTTTTGGCAGATCCTTGGCATGAAATGGAATTGTGACTCTCCTTTTGGTTTCCATGTTGTAAAGGATATAGTGGCTTCCTGTTATGTGATCAATTTCAAAACCGCTTTTTTGTAGAATAACAAGTACTTTCTTGGGTGTTAAAACTGGGAGTTTAGGCATGTACAGTCATATCTTGATTGATAGAAATCAGACTAACAAAATTTTCCTTATCAGAGACAACTATCTCATTGTGTTTTCTAAGAGAAATAATATAACCTTTTATGGCATCAATGATCATCTTCTTAGCTTCAATGAGATCTTTTCCGAAACTTATACATCCCGGCAAGGAAGGCACAGACGCAGTAAAGCCACCTTCTGGTTCTGACCTAAAAATCACATTGTATTGTAAGTCTTTATTGTTCATGCGGTGATTATATGTCAAAGAAGATCAAATTTCAATCAATATCACTCCCTCTCCAACACCACAACCTCGGCATCCTTCCCTTCTAGGTCTTTCTTCTTCAATGTCAGCTTGGCTGTAGGAGCAGGAGTCTCGCCGGCTTCTTTGAGGAATGATTTCAAAGCATCTTTGCTGCCCATATTTCCATAATGCATAGGGATGATGATCTTGGGACCGATAGCCACGGCTAGTTTGTAAGCTTTGGCGGGATCGAGAACACCATTGCCGCCGATGGGTACGAACAAGATGTCTACGCCATCGATATCTTGATCAGCTTCCTTGGGCAATTCGTTCTGATCAAGGGCTCCTAGATAGCAGATATTCATACCTTCCAAGGCCACGGAAAAGATAGTATTGACGCGCTTTTCGCCATCATAGTTGGACTGCGAAGCGAAGCCTTTGATGAAGACGCCTTTGACCTCATATTCTCCGGGGCCAGTGACGGCAAAAGGCTTCTTGTCGCCGAAAGAGATCTGATCGATGCCGTTCATGTCCGGATGATTGATGCTGGAAACAACGACATCAGCGCCGAATTTGGATGGCTTAAGCTCTGAATCCTTGGAGATTGGGTTGAACGCTATGGTTATATCGCCGAATTGGATCTTTATAAATTCCCCGCCAAGATAGTTGATTATCATGGCTCTAATCTTAACAGATGATTGATTCTGATGCATGTTGACAATACTACGCAAGTATACTATACTGTTGCCGGGGAGCAAGCATGGTGTGAGCTCTAGAACAATTAAGCGAGAGGAAAAATGAGTATAAGACGAATCATGATCGTTGAAGACGGGGAATTACTACGTGAACTCCTAGTAAGAGCTATGCGTCAAAAGTTTCCCGATGCGGAGACCGTCTCCGCATATGAAGATGAACAAAGCGCATTAAAAGCGATCGCTGATGAAGATCCGGATCTAGTGTTGACGGATTTGCAGTTGTCAAAAAATGGCACCGAGGGCATCTCCGTTTTATGTGCAGCTAAGAAAAGATCCGCTGACACCAGCGTTATTCTAATGTCGGGAAGCGAAGTTAGGCCGGAATGGATCGATCAACTGAAGAATGAACCTGGTCTTGACGGGTTTCTGGAAAAACCCTTTGGCATAAAGGTCTTGACAGACATGATCGACAATCTGACCAGTCGAACTTCGTCGGAATCAGTCGCAACCTAACGACGGCCCCAACGGTTGCAAAGCCCCCACCCTTCCAGGGAATGGGGGTCTTTTTATTTTACGGCAGTAAGAGCCACGCAAGATATCTCTTTATCGTCAAAACGAAAGTGGAAACCCCCGCCATAGTTGTCTTGCTAAATTCGGCTTTGACGATAAGAGATATCTTGCGGGGCTCGTACATGTAGTAATAGACAAACCCCCCTCTTTAATGTAGTATCTCTTTACCAGCGATTTTTATGACCTTAAGTCGTTCATCGCTAGAAATAGCATAGCGTTACCCCGCACCTTGTAGGCCAAAAGCGGATCCATGAAGCGAAGGCGAGAGCCTCCACTTTTCTAATGTTCCCGCACTGTCCTAATTTAATAATTAAAAAGCGGAACGCGATACAAGCATGTTCAAAAAATTTAAAGAGACTATTACGGGTTCGAGCAAGGTGGTTGATAGTGGTTCGAATACAGTTTCAGATACAAAGACCACGGTTACAAAAGAGACCTTGATGCCGAAACCGGCCAAGGTTGTCAAAGAAAAGAGCGCCAAAGCCAAAAAGATGGCCGAGGAGGCTCTTGCTATGGAGGAAAAGAAGAAAGCCACTGTCATGGGCAAGCTTACTGCGAATATGAAGAACCCTCCGATCATCGGAGACCTCGTAGAAGGACCGGTCATCGCTATCGAGAAATCTTCTATCTATATCGATATCGCTCCTTTCGGCACTGGTATCATCTACGGCCGTGAATTCATGACGGCTCGAGATATCATCAAGAAGATAAACATCGGCGATGTTGTCGCTGCTAAGATAGTCGATACAGCGCACAAGGAGGGTTACTATGAATTGTCACTGAAGGAGGCTCGCCAGGCTATC
The DNA here is from genome assembly GCA_903825415.1 of uncultured bacterium. Lineage (GTDB taxonomy): Bacteria > Patescibacteriota > Minisyncoccia > Phycocordibacterales > PALSA-1337 > C7867-002. The sequence continues at coordinate 4,067 of CAIKAN010000067.1, read as the reverse complement.
ATCTGGAGCGAAGCAGAATCGGCTATCAAAGAAAAGAAGACTCTCGACCTGGTCGTAAAAGAAGCGAACAAAGGAGGCTTGCTCATCGATTGGCAGGGCATTATCGGATTCTTGCCGGCTTCACAGCTCAATTCCGAGCATTATCCTCACATTTCTGACGGCGACAAGGATAAGATCCTCGATGAATTGAAGAAGCTCGTCGGCATGCGCCTAGCCGTGACTATGATCACCGCTGATCCCAAGGAAGGCAAGCTCATCTTCTCAGAAAAAGGCGCAGGTTCCGGAGAAAAAGAGAAGATCGTCAGCAAATATGAGGTCGGAGATGTCGTCGAAGGCACGGTCACCGGTATCGTCGACTTCGGCGTCTTCGTCAAGCTTGAAGAAGGACTGGAAGGTTTGGTCCACATTTCCGAGATCGATTGGGGCTTGGTAGATGACCCTCGTAATTTCGTTAAGGTAGCTGCCAAGATCAAAGCCAAGATCATCGAGATCGCTTCTGGCAAGATCTCCCTCTCCATGAAACAGCTCAAGACCAATCCTTGGGTAGAAGTCGCCAAGAAATACAAGAAAGAGATGGCGGTTACTGCCGTCATCATCAAGTTCAACAAGCACGGCGCTTTGGCTTCCATCGAGGAAGGCGTAGCGGGCCTAGTGCATGTCTCTGAATTCGGCTCTGAAGAGAAGCTCCGCAAGACCCTTGAATTGGGCAAAACCTACAACTTCAAGATCTCCCTATTCGATCCGGAGAATCAGAAGATGGCGCTGTCGTATACAGGAGTTAAATAGCATTATAAACGCTCATCGCCTTCTCCCTCCCCTCCTTGATGAAGCAAGCTACAGCTTCGGCGGCAGTCTTCGCGACTTTCTTCACGGCCTTGATCTCTTCATCCTTGAATTTTCCCAGAATGAATCTCTCGATCACGGCTTCGCCATGCGGAACCTTGGCCTCGCCTTTTGAATTGGCAGAAGCAGTGCCTACGCGTATCCTAGTGAAGGCGGTAGTCTTCAAGCATTTGATAACGGATTCGAGGCCATTATGCCCGCCAGAGCTACGATCGTAGGAGATTTTGATGCGCCCGATAGGCAAGCTGAAATCGTCATAGATGACTATGAGCTTCTGCGCCGCCTTGGGATTCTTCACGGCCTGCATCACAGACTTTCCAGAATTATTCATAAAAGTCTCTGGCGCGATCAGTACGACCTTCTCTTTTGAGATGACGGCTTCTGATACCAGAGCGTTGAGCTTTTTATTGAACTCGAATTCATCGCCATCATACTCCTTGCGTATATGATCGAGGACGATGCGCCCGGTATTGTGGCGCGTCAGAACGTATTCTTCTCCTGGATTGCCGAGACCGGCGATGATGTAAGGCATAGTATTGGTGGTTTTCGTACTTTAATAGAGCTTAAGTATAGCCAACCAGAAACATTAAATCAAAAATCGAATATCAAAAATCAAAAATACAGAAGAATAGAGTTAAATATCCCACGGCGATGCGTTTCGACTTTTTGACTTTATCCATCTGTATTTTTGATTTTTGATATTTAATATTTGATTTGAGAATGCCGAAGCAAGCAATGATCTCATTTCGACCAGAGTACACGTCGCCAAATGATGAAAACTTGTGTCAATCGTCTCCGCATATTACAATAGCCCCATGAATCCCTCTTCTCCAGAGAACGCAGGCCAAACATCACGTTTTTGGCACGTCGTACGGGAGTGGGTGCAGACGATAGTGATAGCCCTGGCCATAGCCCTCCCTATCCGCTATTTCATAGCCGAGCCCTTCATCGTACAAGGGGCATCCATGGATCCAACATTCGCATCCGGACAGTTTTTGATCGTCGACAGACTGAGCTATAGATTCGAAGAGCCACAGAGAGGCGATGTGGTCATATTCGAATATCCCAATGATCCAAGTTTATTCTATATCAAAAGAATCATAGGACTGCCAGGAGAGACAATAAAGATCAACGATGGCATCGTGACTATAGTGAATAAAGAAAACCCCAAGGGATTCCAACTCAAAGACCAGTATGTCGATCCTGATCACGCTTCGCATGATAGCGAAGAAGCCACTCTCTCAACGACTCAATATTTCGTGATGGGAGACAACCGCTCACAAAGCTCTGATTCCAGGAAATGGGGTGCGCTCGAGAAAAATTTCATCGTCGGCAGGCCGATCTTTAGGCTGTTGCCTGTCAATACGATATCAGTATTTCCCGGAGAACAGCGCCAATAAAAACCATGACCCAAACAACCACAAAGAAACCCTATCCCGAACGCAAAGATTCGAAGCTCATGTCATGCGATCACTTGGACAAGGTCGGTGAGATCGCCGTTTACTATGGCTTCACCCCATCGAAGAGTCCGACTATTTCCAAAGCGGATATGGAAGCCGCGCGAGATATACTCGAGAATGATTCCATAGACGATGAGACCAACGCTCATGGCCGGCTTCCTCTCCATGCTGAAGAAAAAACGGCTCTGATGAGAAAGTATCATGAAGAGAATATGCATATGCTACCGCAACCGATCATGCTCTATTTCAAGGATGTCTGCCACAGACCAAAAACCGGCGGATATCATCGATACGCTGATCTAGAGATACTCGGAGCTTCGGGAAGCATCGCCGAAGCAACCTTGATACAGACCGCCAGAGCCATGCTCGCAGAAGAAGGCTATGAGAATACGCTAGTAGAAGTCAATAGCGTAGGAGACAAAGATTCTTTGGCCAGATTCACCCGTGAATTGACCGCATACTACCGCAAGTCGATAAATGAGATGTCGCCTGAATGCAGACAGCTTTTGAAGAACGATCCTTTTGACCTGCTCTCTTCGCAAGAGCCTTCCGCCAAAGAGCTCAATGAAAGAGCTCCGAAGTCTTTGGATTTCCTCTCCGAATCGAGCAGACATCATCTTGAAGAGATCTTGGAATATTTCGAAGCCTTATCCATACCTTATGCCATGAATAATTCCCTCATAGGGAATCGCAAGTATTGCACCGAAACGGTTTTCACCATCATCAATGGAGAAGCAGAGCGCGGCTGCAAGGGACAGCGTATCCTAGCTGTCGGAGTCAGATATAATGGGCTATCAAAAAGACTCAGCATGAAGAGAGATGTCCAAGGAGTCGGCATCTCCCTGCTAGTCAAGGGCAATAAAGCTGAACTTCGAAAGCCGGTCTCGAAGATACGTCGCCCATTCGCTTCATTCGTCCAATTAGGCTTAGAATCAAAGATGCTCTCGCTCAGCATCGTCGAGAGCTTGCGCCTGATCAAGGTGCCTCTATATTTCTCCCTGGCAAAAGACAGGCTCGGCGCCCAAGTGTCTTCCATCGAACGATTCCATGCGCCTTACACCATCATCATGGGCAAGAAAGAAGCCGTCGATCGCACGGCCATAGTCCGCCGGACCGATACGCATGCCCAAGAGGTCATTCCTTTGGACTTATTGCCAAAACATATGAAAGCCTTGGAGACGGAATATTGGAATAAAGAGAAGTAGTTAACTGAGAGATGATACCTCCTTGAATATTCTCCGCCAGTTGGCGGATTCAAATTCCAATTTACAATCAATATTCAATTGATTGGTTTTATTAGGCCATCAATACAAAATCATACTGATATTTACTCCGACAATTTGACAAATAGTATTATTAGTGTAATATCTGACTAGATTATTGTTATGAATACTAAACAAAGTAATGCCGACAGAGATGCGAAATTTGGAGCATATCTGAAAACGGCCCGCAAGAAGATGGGGTTGACTCAAGCGGAGTTTGCAAAAAGATCTCACATCGGAATTCGAACGGTCGTTGCGATCGAGAAAGACGATCACAAACCAAATGCAAGGACAGTCAGCAAGATCGCTATCGCGCTCAACACTGACCTTAAAGGACTGCTCGAAAGGGCAGGACTTGAAGCATCGGATTCTGAGATTGCCGGTCTCCAAGAGAAAGGCCTGCCAATTGAGACTTTCGACGTTCGGCCGGAAGTTGATATAAAATCGTTGATGCAGGGCCTATTGAAAGACAACACACGTGAGACGATTCCTCTCTCTGATC
>CAIKAN010000066.1 GCA_903825415.1 uncultured bacterium | reverse complement strand
CATAACGCTCTGCTATTCTTTCGCGTATCAGGGCAAGGCCCTCCTTACGCAATGAAGTAGGCAGGCTTAATATATCCTTCGGGCTTTCGAGATGCGAAAAGAGCCTCTCTTTCTCAAGATCAGTTATAGCAACATGCTCATCTTCGTGATTTTCTGAAACGGCGACGACCTCCTGTTCTAAATTGTCGCTCAACACCGCATTCTCTGGAATGACATCATCCGCTTCTGATAAATCTTCTTGGATGATCTTTGGATTATCTTGCCTATTGAATTGATGGAATTTCTCTTGCATACTTTGAGACAATATATCAGTAATCATGTCGATAATCAAACGCGATTGACCTCATCTCCATTTAATGCAAATATCATTCTGGAGCCTCCCACCTCAAGGTGGTAGCGCTATTACGTTCAGTTACAACAAAATCGATAAAGTCCCTTTAATGGGACGGAAAGGCAGTTACGAAGACACTATTAACTATGACCGCAATGCTCAGTCTCGTCATTTGCGGCTCACAGGCTCAAGACCCTGTCCGTTTGAAAATTGAGACGCCACCAGTCAAAGTCATCAGTTTTCAGGGAGTTCCCTCGGCAGAATACAGGATCTTGACGTCAACAAATGCCTCAGGGCCTTGGATCACGGTAGCTACCCTTCTGGGTACGCCTACCGGGTACCATGCATACACAAACTTTCCCACCGATGCCAATCTCTTTTATCGGGCTGTCACGGAAGGAGGTTCGGTGTCAGTGATTCTGGATCCAGCTTCTCCGCCCGCGGAGATCGTCCCGATCTCTGAAAGCCAGCAAACACCCGGGGTGTTGCTTGCCACATTCGGAATCAAATCCTCAGGTGTGCCAGGCACATCACGCGGCTTGATCGTGAATATCGCCACCACGAAAGTGGGCATCAATGAATTGTTCACGAACATCAAGATCTTTGCCGGCGGGCTAGCATATTCGGCCAGCTCAGTGAGCACGAATGGTGATGCCATCTTTGAGAACATCATGGTTCCCATGCCGACAAATGTATATCAGCAATTCATGATTCTCGGCACGGTCGCACAAGATGTGCACGGTCTTCTCGATGGCGCCACGGCTCAGGTGCGCTTGATAGCGTCGACCATGCCGAACCCATTAGTTGTTGATTCGAATAACATCGCTATCACCGTTGTTCCATCTACGAATACCGGGAGCGTGATCACCTTTGGCGGCTCGGTTGCCAGAATGATCAGCATCGATGGTAACATCGGAACGCCGAATATATCACTGGATGGCACTGTGACTAGATACAGCCCGCTATTCACTTTCAGCTTCAATGCTGGGAATGATCCAGTCTATGTCAGTAAGGATCCTTTCACCCTATTGTCGATCTGGGTATACCCTGGAGACGATTGGACGCCGACCCTGATCAATTCGACTTGGGGTGGAAGCCAGCCTGGCGATACCAGCACGTATTACATCGTACCGCCTGGCACGACTCGCGGATTCGCCATCGGCGGAGTCCTTACCGTTCCAACGGGGAATGTCGCTGAGATCAAGGTGACGAGCATCAATCTCGGCCTATCTCCAACCAACCTCGTCTCCAATCCGATCAGCTACGGGCTGGAGCCGTTGCACCTCATCGCGCCATAATAAGTGCGCATCGCTCGAACACGCTCGTTCAGGAACTTCCTGGATGAGCTGTTTTTATTTTTGACGCACAAATAATGCCTAAACCTTTTCCGCCTCAAACCTCTTCATCAGCTCCCCTATCTCCTCCTCAGTCATAACCGGCCTCTTGCCATCTTTATTGTCCATATCTCCCAGCCTGACCTCCGGAATGATATTGAAATGTATATGCTTGACGCTCCTCCCTGTACCGTCTCCATTCCTAGCAAGAACCGAGATATTCTTATGACCAAGCTTCTCCAGCATGACCAAAGCCTTCTTTTGCAGAGACATGATGTCCTCTGATTCTTTATCTGTCATTTCGACGAGCTCCTCGAAATGGCGCTTAGGGATGATCAGTAGATGATCGCGATAGTATGGAGCATTCGAGTAAGTCAGATATGCATTCTCATTTTCAAGGATCTTTCTATTATGATCGCTATAGGCTCCGCAGAATGGGCAGCCTTTCATGTTCGCAAGATAATCAAGATATT
>CAIKAN010000065.1 GCA_903825415.1 uncultured bacterium | reverse complement strand
TTGTAAATTGGAATTTGAAAATTGATCATTCGGCCATATCATCAAATTGATGTCTCTTTAAAGCCCGGGGTCCGCTCCCAAAATCTTCTTCACAGCAATAAAGTCTCCTTCCCTGTCCGGTGCCTCATTTAGCAACCTCTCAATGTCTTCCTTTGAAGTCGACTGAACCTCATCCGGCCTCATGACATTCTTGACTGCGCCGATGCGGCCTTCGGCATTCAAGGATACGTCAACCTTTTTGAGTTGATCGATATAGCCAAGGATAGAATCGAATTCCTTGATCAGCGACTTTTTGTCTTCTTCGGTAAGCTTTATCCTGGAAAGGACGGCTAGATGCTCCAATTCGGCAGTGGTAATCATGGGAGAAGTGTAACAATCAAGAGCCTTTGAGGCAAGGATGGCTTAATTATTATCCTCCACCCCTCCTTTATTAAGAAGAAACTGACTAGTATAATTAGTCTTTATGTCATTCATACAAAGATATAAGAATATTTACATATCGCTTCTGCTGTATGTTGTTGCTATTCTAGTTGTGTATGTTATACCGACACTAATAATGTGGCTATGTTCTCCGAAATTTGCTTATTCACCGTCATATTTTGGATATTCTTTACTTACACTTGCTGCCATATCCGTATTTGTCGGAATCTTCTTTGGTTTCAGAAGTATTCACGCTAGAGAATCGTTTTGGGCTGGTCATCTTACTGTAGTTATCGGTGGTCTTGTGCTAGCTTCTCCGTTTATTTTATATATACTAGCAGTAAACGGTCTGTTATAGAGAAAGAGTCTGCCCGAAGACAAGCTCTGTGATAACAAAAAACATCCAGATTGAATGAAATGAATACAACCGAACTAAAATATACACTTCTATCTATTGCCACATTAGCTATTTCAACATACACGTTTTATCTTTCAAAAGTTTTCTTTGGGATACCTTTAGCGATCATTGGGATATATTTTGGAATCAGAAGTACTAGCGCAAACAAACCTAAGTGGAAGAAAGGCATCATAGTAGCCATTATTGGCATCATACTAGGCTATCTTGTTGCTGCTCTCTTATTAGCATCGATCACTGGATTATAGCGCTTGCTCGTAGCTATCCACTTTAATTATTTTGCTGGCTTAGAGATATAGTGATATTATTTTAATACCATGAAAAAATACAAAAACATTTGCTTATCGATAGGATCATATTTAATAGCTATATTATGGTTAGCAATCCTTGTTCAGATCGGATCTACTTTAGTAGCCACACATAAATCTTTCACCCTCGGTGGTACGATGAACTTCATTGTACTTGCTGTTTTCTTTGTATTTCTTCTAATAGGTATCTTTTTCGGTTCTAAAAGTAATAAAGCAAAAGAATCATCGTGGGCTGGTAATCTTTTAATGGCAATAGGCATAGTTTTAATACTCGGCTATCTTCTTCTCATGTCTGGATTTATGGGATATTAAAAAGAACTTGCCCGAAGGCAAGCTCTGTGTGACTGAAAAGAACTATTGTTTTGTCGGCACATACGCCCGATAGAATCTCATCGGGTAGTTGGTCGAGTCTTGATCATAGAACTGGACTACACCATTGGTGTTTACCAGCTCCGCGATATCTGTCCAATCGGTACTGGAAAGATTTGTCGAGGCTTGGATGCCATAGGCGTAGCCTGATTCCCCAGTCAATTGCCACACCATCAAGCCGTTCACTGTATTCGTTGTTGCGGACAAGATGAACGGCAATGCGGGACCGACCTGTGTCAGTGCTATATTCGTCAGTATTATTGACGACTTTGCGCTAGTGTACGGATCGAGCCTGAAACTCAAAATGTGAGTGCTATTGGCAGTCGCATTACTGAATTTCAATGAATAATGTTGTAATCCTGGCTGAACTATGCGTTCATCTACTGAACCGATTGTATCAGCATCCCATATGACCGACAGCATATCCTCTGAATTTGTAACGCCAGAAAACATGGCGTCGAAAGTCAAAGTGTTGAGCGAATTCGTGAATGTGATGATTGTCGACACCCACGAAGGAGATCCCGGTGTCAGATTTAACACACCTGTGCCTTTCTGATTACTACCGGTAGAGCTTTCAACAGTTGGAAGCGCCGTGAAGTTTGGAATGAGATTTGACCATGTAGGAGGATCAATGTGGATGTCGTTGACACAAGATGGATCATCGGTACCGAGCTTCCTTACGGATTCAGAATGCCCCGGCGCTCCATTTCCACGCGTATAGTTTGGAATACCAGAACTCCAGCCACCTCCCTCTTTACTCAAAGGGAAACCGAAGCCTTCATAATTTGAATCCACATTTCCAGTAATAGTGTTCGTGTAGAAGTCTATCGGCCATCCGTGATACTTGATTGTGTGTGTACAGACCTCCATTTGACCGGTTGTCTGCGAACGGAATTTGGTGATACCTTGCTTAGGGCCTAGTTGTGTGACATTCACATTATAGGCATTAACGAGGGGTTGTTCGGTAACATCGCCAGTTACATCGTGAGAGAAGTAGCTATCTGACCAATCGGCTACATTACCGTAATTGGCGACACCAGCATTGTCTTCTCCAACATACGCATCCAGAAATGTACACTGAACCGTTGTGCTTGGTGACACCGTCTTGATCCATCGTGAAGCTTCCTGAATCAGCTCCGTTCCAGCACTGTGACCAATTAGGTGCACATGGTTCCATCCTTGAACAGAAATGGCGCTACCGAGATTTACCCCTTCGCTTTTCGCGTTGTAGAGCGCAACTTGCGCTTGAAGCTTCCAGGCATTGTCTTCCCAATGATAACCATAAACTTGCCAGTCATTCATATTGTGGGCATTCAGATATGTGACTACATTGTTTGACATATCATTCACCCACGACTGATAAAATGGAAAGAACGGGCTTGTGGCTTTCAAAATCCAGCCGTGAGTAATCACGATCAGATTATCCTTGCCTGATTGCTTAGTGGGATAATTTCCGTAAGTCATTTGTGTCGGCGTTGTTGTTACTGCCGTCTTCCATTCAGCTGTAGTCGGCGCCAACACGATCCTGAATCCGATATGCGAACTAGCCGCGCTCGGACTGGCGTTTGTACGGGCTGCTGACCGGCAAGAAATGCCCGCATCATACCAGCTCCCTCCGCGAACAATGCGGAGTGTTCCCGTTGTCGGTCCTTGCGGATCGACAGTCGTGCTTGTCGGATAAGTGTCATACCAATCTTGGCACCATTCAGACACGTTGCCGTGCATGTCATAGAGACCGTAGGGATTGGCAGAGTAGCTTCCGATGTTCGTAGTCATGTTTAGAGACGGTATTATCGGCGATCCTACCGTGATCGTGCCAATAGAAGCATCATACTCATAATGGTCGTCGAAGTTAATCATGCCTCCATGCAACGTATTACCGAAGCTGAAGGCCGAGTTGTCGGACGGATTTTGGGGTACACCTGTGATCGAGAGATATGGAACCCCCGCCGAATCACCCCAGAACATGGCTCCGGGGTTATAGTCATTGGCTTCAATGACCCATTGGTCACCAACGCTTGTTGTTGCACCTGCCGGAAAGGACAGGTGCAGAACGTAGTTGTTGACCGGCGAAGTCATGCATGTATAAGTAGCAATGGCAGTGAAACTAGTATTGAATACATAGTAGCATCCGCCGCCGTCGGAGAGTAGGTAAATGTCAGCACCAGTTACAGTACCAGCAGTGGTTGTCCTCATTGTCCCCACGGGCCAAATATTGAATGCATTACCGCTATAGAGCATCGTTCCCGCTGTCGAATAATCTGGCTGTGTAGCCAGGATGGTCGGATTGGCGGGTTTTCCTGCCAATTTTGATCGGCACGAATACTCCCATTCCGCCTCCGTCGGCAAGCGATACGCCCAACCCGATTGGATATGACCGTTTGCAAGCTCCTGTTGGGTGAGGAGATAGCAGTAATTACTGGCCTGAAGCCAAGTAACAGTTTCCACCGGCCGATTAAGATCGTCGTCGTATCCATTTGCCGAAGTGAACCAGCTCGGATTATTCCCGACGATCGATTGGTACTCATGTTGAGTGATTTCGTATTTACCGATATAGAACCTGCTCGAAATCGTCACACTATGAGCGATCTCATCCGAGTTTCTTTCCGCTTCCGTACTAGGACTGCCCATGGTAAAGGAGGCGGGCTGGACTATGACCATATCGGCCTTGTCACCAGGAGTGAGATACCGTATCGTGGCAATGTGCGGCTCATTCGTACTGTCCCATGGAGGCGACGGGAAAAGAGCATCAGGTGACATACCAAGAAGCGTATCGAAATACCCTGGCGGATATATCTCTGGAGGTATGGGGCAATTGAGAATGCTCTCCAATCTCTGCATGACTGTCTCTGTTCCCGCACCTGACCGTGCGCTCGACTGGCCGAACGCGCTCCCAAACGACATTAAGGCCGCGAAAAAGATCGCGACCGTTATTCTAAGGACTCTGTTTTTCTTCATACTATCTCCGTATCTTCTGTTTGTTTATGTTACTGTCAAAGGCAAGTACGCACACGCGTAAAGCCGAACTATTGTTCAGCAATCTATATAGCATTAAAAAGCGGATATTACAAACCGTGCTATTTGCACATTTACCTTATCATCTTCAAGAACTCCTCTTCCGTAATGATCTTCACCCCCAATTCCCTAGCCTTATCGAGCTTCGAGCCCGCTTCTTCTCCTGCCACAACGAATGAAGTCTTCTTCGAAACCGAGCTTGAGAATGTGGCCCCATTCTGTCTCGCCAAAGCTTGCGCTTCTTCCCTTTCAAGAGTCTTCAATGAACCTGTAAAAACGAATGATAGGCCTTCAAGCGGTTTCCCTTGAATGACTTCATCCTTGACCAAAATCACATGCTTCAAAAGATTCGCGACTAGCTTCTTATTCTCGCCATCCTTGAACCATGAATACAATGCCTCCGCCACGATCGGTCCGACACCGTAAATAGAATTGATCTCCTCTTTGGAAGCACCCATTATCAGTTTCAACGTTTCAAGACTTTGTAAATTGGAATTTGAAAATTGATCATTGGCCCCCGCTTTCTGATTTCGATTCTTAATCGCACTTTCCTCTGTCTTACTACCGAAGTATTTAACCACATCATACGCTGTCATCTCTCCCACTTGTGGAATAGAAAGCGCTGTCAGGAATCTGGGCAAAGTAACCTTCTTGGCTTTTTCGATGGCATCCAATAGATTATCCGCAGACTTTTCCGCGAAACGAGGCAGAGCCAAGATATCACCCTTCTTAATCGTGAATATATCGTCAAAGGATGAGATGAGGCCTTTTTCAAGGAAGACATCTAGGATCTTGGGGCCGAGACCGTCTATATCAAAACATTTCTTGGAAGTGAAATAGTGGAATCTCCGGCGGATCTGATCGAAGGAATCAGTGCTCACGCATTTCCAAGCCGCTTCTCCAGCGACCCTTTCGATCGCCCCATCGCCGCCGCAAGCTGCGATATGAGTCGGCCATTTGAATAGTTTGGAATCATTCGGCCGAAGTTCCTTTACCACTGAGACGATATCAGGTATGACATCCCCCGCTTTCTTCAAGATAACAGTATCACCTATCCTGACATCTAACCTCCTGATCTCATCTTCATTATGCAAAGTCGCTCGCGAGACGATAGATCCGCCAATAGCCACAGGCTTGAGATTAGCGACTGGAGTAATGACTCCAGTTCTTCCAACTTGAAAGACGATATCCTCAAGGATGGTCGTAACCTCTTCTCCTGGAAATTTGAAGGCGATACCAAACCGTGGCGCCTTGCCGGTATAGCCGAGAGATTCCTGATATTCCCTCTCATCGACTTTGACCACTATGCCATCAGCCCAATAATCTAGCCTGGTCACCTTCTTGCGCCATTCGTTCCAATATTTGATGACCTCTTCCATATCAGTACAGTGCTTATAATGAGGATTGACCTGAAAACCGAAAGAATCAAGTAGCTTCAATTCTTCCTGTTGAGTAGCAGGAAGCGTCGCTTGCGGAGGAGAGGCCTCCGCAAGCGACGCGATATCATAGATATAAGAATCGAGGTGGCGCTCAGCAGCGATCTTGGGATCGAGCTGGCGGATAGAGCCAGCGGCCAAATTCCTTGGATTGGAGAAAAGCTCTTCGCCTTTTTCTTTTCTAGCTTTATTTAATTTTTCCAAAGTACTCTTGGCTATCCAAGCTTCTCCTTCAACTATGAGAGTCCCAGCTGAGGTTAAACCTCCGAGGTTAGACCTCAGCCTTAATGGCACCGACCTTATAGTCTTAACATTCTCGGTCACATCTTCACCTATCACTCCATCGCCGCGAGTGGCTGCCTGCTTTAACACCCCATTTTCATAAGTCAGAACTATCTTCAAGCCATCGATCTTATGTTCACAGGTATATGTCGGCTTAGGGTCTTTCACGCCAGCTTGAATCAAAAAACGCTTCACTCTGGCATCGAATTCCCGCATCTCCTCTGGAGAAAACGCATCGTTAAAAGACCATTGACGGATACTATGCCGCACTTTTACGAACTCCTTGAGCGGTTCGCCGCCAACGCGATCAGTCGGGCTATCAGCAGTCTTCAGTTCAGGATATTCCTCCTCTATCGCCTCAAGCTCTTTGACCAGAGAATCGTAAGCCTCATCAGTGATTTCCGGCTTGTCATGGGTATAGTAGAGCTTTCGGTGGCGCTCAATGGCAGTTTTGAGCTTGTTCAGACGATCGACTGTCTCCTTGGGCACTATGGATTTCATACTCCTAGTATACGATACGCTACGCCAGATACAAAGATATTAAATGCTCTTTATCCACCAAGATAAGCCGCGTTCCACGGTGCGCACGCTGCTGGAAGGTTTATACCTGTTCAAGTTAATATCAAGAGTGCAAGCATTATATCCTCGAGATTCTACATAAACAGTCTGCTTAGGGGTATCTTGCCTCCAAATCCGAAAGAGCGCGCATCCTATATCGTGATTATTGTTTTCATCGACAAAGTCTAAAGAAATGTAATCCGTAGCGCCTCCGTTGGTAGGTGGAGGAGCTACAAATATTGGATTTGCAGCAAAATCAGTATTGAAAATTGTTGGAATATCAGCGGAGGGATTGATATTTGAATCTATTTTCTGAAAAGTTATAGCGGAGCTTGATCTACCGTTGCAGCTGAAGCTATCTACTGAAACCTTATTATCCGGGCCAATAACAGACAAGTCATAGTTCCCTGGCCCTGATTCTGCTATACATTCGATACCGCTATCTGCCGCATAGAGAGCATACACAGAATCTCTTGTGGTAGCCGCTATGATATATTGCTTGCGAGCTACCCCCACTATGAATGCTGCAACACCCAGAACAAGAGCTGCTGTAATGACAGCGAAGAGTAGAGTATATCCTCTTTGTGTATGTTTTGTTCTCATATTCAGATTATCTTGGAAGTCATCATGCTTATCAATGTCATATTGTTCGGGACATTCCCTTCTTTCCATGTCACAGTGACAACGGCCTGCACTTCATTGGTCCCACCTTGTACGGGATTCAAGTAAAATGATCTAGTGAAGATCGTAGCATTCGGTGGAGGGGTCATGGTTCCATCATTAACATATCCAAAGTATCCTGATACGGTATCTTGTTGATAAAGAACGCAACCATTCGCATTAATACAAGGAGATACTATCGGATTCACGATTGAACCATCTGTATACCAGATACCGCAAGCGCCAGTATTCTGACGACATCCCGAAAGATCACTGCTAGATACCCAATCAGACAAGGCCGATCCTGAAGAAGAATTCCCGACATTTTTGACTACATAATTGTCCTTGTAGTTCCTGATCATTTCTATGCCTTCTTGGGCCAAGAAAGACGCCGTACTCTGATCTTTGGCATAAAGCGCCGCTGTAAGCGACTTGTTGGCGACGGCCAAAGGTCCCGCTATAGAGATCATCAGGATGGCGACCGCTACCAAGGTCTCTATGATGGTGAAACCCCTATTTACCTTCGAATTGTGTTTGTTTATTGCCATGATGTGATTATTCTTTTTGGGCGCGCTGCGACACTGTCGTTTGTATATCGAAATATGTCTTTTCTTTCTCCTTCTCTCCAGCATAGCCGACGAGTCGGACAAAGACCCTGGGGTAACTGGCATCTTTATCTATATTGTTCTGACTACCAAGTACAGTGCTATAAGGACCGACACCGACCCAAGCGTCCGTAACCGTCACGTCAGATGCGATTATATCATTGCCTTCTAGGTCATCACCGCCATTGCTACTACTCACATAAATGCCCAAGGCGCAATTTGCTTGTTCAGCCTTCTCGATATGCAAAGATGTATTCGGGGTAGTTCCTCTTGTGACAAATCTATACACATCTACCAAATTACAACCGGCACCGTCGCTAGCTGTGCGCGTCGATTGAAATGCCAGGATAGCCACATCTCCAGAGCTCTTCCCAGAAATATGTTTGATCTGACAACCTTGGGTCGCAATTCCAGACCCTCCAGACCCGGTAAAAGTTGCATCTACGCCGGAAGTGCTGCAATTGAAATATTGCCCAGCGCGGATCTCGCGGGAGATGCCTTCCAAAGCGAAGTTCAGATTGTTTATGCCGGATTGCAGAGACTGCGCTTTGTGATTGGCGGAAATGATCTTGACGAATGCGCCCAAAGCCACGACGGCTACCATTGAAAAGATCGCGAGAGAGACCATCATCTCCACGAGAGTGAAACCTTTCACAATCTCCGGTTTCATACATGTTTTATTTGTGGCGTGTTTGATCATATATTACTCTTCAACTGAGATTTGACCGCTCCTGCGCACAATTATATCGCGTACACTGCCATCAGCCGCCTGTATCACGATCTTCAGATATCCAACAGGGCCATTAGGGCTCGCGGCGGAGACACAAGACGCTCCAATACCACCAAGGTCTTTGCTCACACAGATAATTGCATCAGGATTCGGACGGATAAAAGTGATATCGGCTCTAGTTATCGTACTATCGATACCATTCGTGGTAGAACAACCAGTAGAAGCATCGCTGCAAAATCCCAGAACCTTGGCTCCGTGTTTGATATTATAAGGCGAGATATTAATATCAGAGTTGTCGTAAGCTCCGCGAGTCGCAGCCGGATCAGTATCAGCGAACATTACGAGCTGTTGATCACTGAACGTATCGGACGCTCCGGGACAAGATCCGCTGGCCAAAGCACAGAAAGCCACGCCATATGAATACTGGAACATTGGAGATATGCCTGCACCTGTGGCCTGTCCTTGTACGCTCATACCGTATGTCTGCGCTGTCCTCAAGGTCAAGGCGATATCATAGGCAAGATTTGTGATATTGGTATTTTGATTGAAATTGCCGAATTTCACGATCAGGAGAACGGTCATTATGACGAATATACTGATCGAGACCATAAGCTCCATCAGAGTAAAGCCTGATTCCAAACGAGCGCATTTAGGTACAGACGACATGCAGACATTATAACAGATATCTGATCAAACCTATATCTATGGTTCGACACGCTCACCATGAAATGACCTGCACGCCAAAGAGCAAGACTAGATACATTCCCATGATCAGATATGGACCAAAAGGTATCTCTGTCCTCGGCCTGATCTCTCTATATGCGATAAGCAGCCAGACGATGCTCGCTGCCGCTCCGATCCAAAAAGCCAGAACGAGGGCATTTATGCCGCTGTTGATACCGAGCATCCAGCCTATGCCCAAAATGAGCTTGGAATCGCCCAAACCCATCCACTTCCCTTTCGATACCACCCAGATGAAAGCGAATGGCGCTGCCAGAAGAGGCCCGGCGATGAGGCTCTCGTAATTTGGCACATGCCACCAAGAGCTGCCTCCGACAAATAGACCAGCAAAGGCCAGAATGTCGAAAGAGTAGACGAATTGATCAGGGATGATCTTATGTTTTATGTCATAAATGACTATAACGAATAGCAGACAGGCTATGATCATCTGGATCACTGTGCCTAGAGCCGTCGGATAAGAGATCGGGGTGAACCTCAAAAATATAAGTACGAACACGGCTCCGGCCATGAATTCCACCAATGGGTATTGCCATGATATCTTGGCTTTGCATTTCCGGCACTTCCCTTTCTGGATGAAGAAGCTTAGAAGAGGGATGAGCTCCAGCCAGATCAATTCTTTGCCGCAAGACATGCACTTGGACCGGCCACCGATGCCCATCCCCGTTCTAAAACGCAGTGAGACTACATTCAAAAAACTGCCGATGATGATACCGAAGAGGAAAGGTAAAATAAGAGCGAATATATCCATGCTTACTTTGGTCCGACACAATAGTCCGTCGGGTGGCTTGTCGCATCATAGCAACTTACAGTGGCAAATGAATACTGGCTTAATCTAGTTCCTTCGCTTATACCATCTTTCAAGACTTCATTCGTTGATTCCAGCGGTGTATGCAGAAGATAGCTATCATTCGAAGCGCTCACAAAATATCCGTAGGCGGTCTCGCTTGGCAGATTGCCTGGAGGTATCGGTAATTTTGCAATAAATGATCCTAGACTTACGATAGGAGTGCCTCCATTCGTAGGGCATCCGTCGACTATCGTGGAAGGATCCACGGTCATATCGGGGATATCTGGATATTCATGGCATCGGTCATAATAGAATTCCAAAGCTAACTGGAGATTGCCGATGTCAGATACCCTCTGTCCATCTCTGGCCTTTCCACGAGAGCTGGTCAGATTGGTCACGATGATAGCTGTGAGAATGCCTATGATAGCGATCACGACCATAAGCTCCATAAGAGTAAAGCCTCCCTTATTTGTGAGATTGATTTTCATTGGAATATTATAGCATGCGACGATACCAGACTATCCCCACAAAAACTCTAAGGAGTGCAGGTTATCGTGACTGGGCTGTAAGTCAAATCAGCCTGAAGCGATTTGCCTGATGAATCAATGCAAAAATATACATTCCCTGTGCTCATTTTCCCATAAAGAGCATAGGCGGTTATGGGAGTGCCTGAATTTATCACGCCACTACCATTCACTGTGATACCTACAGGATACACAACTATCAATTCCGGCAACGTTCCCGCTGTAATTTGAGTTCCATCTGTTTGGGTAGTCGATGCTGTACTGCTAGCGACATTATTATGCAAATCGGCTAGTATCGTATTATAAGCGGCATTTGAGCCTCCAAGCCTGCCAACGACGTTTGCGCTAGGACTAGTACCACCAGAGCCTGTAAAGACAAAACTATTATTGTAATTTCCACCGCTATAATCGCTTTCGATCTGTATTCTCAATTGCTCAAGGTCGGACATAACCCTTGAATCCTTACCTCTTCCTCGTGCGGAATTGAGGCTGACTAATACAACAGATGCCAAGATACCGATAATGGCGATCACTACGAGAAGCTCCATGAGCGTAAAACCTTTGCTTGTATTTTTCACGGCGATCATATCTTATTTATAATGATGATATGTGATTATAGACTATATTCATATAAAAATAAACCGTCTATCCACAGAAGGATGTTATCACATCTTCATGTCGAACCTTCCAGGATCGTCCAGATTCAAGGCGTCTAGATACGGTGAATAAGTGTAGACCTTGATAGAACGAGTCTTGGGAGTAAAGACAAACAGGCGCAACCATCCGTTTCCGCCATTATCGAGCGATTGATAGTCTTGCTCGACTTGATTCACTGATTTACCGCATGAATTCGTGCTCGTAACATGATTCTCTCCGGCCGCAGCAGGATGAAGCTCTCCCTGGCTAGCATGAGCATAGTGACCATTCAAAGTCAGAGATATCTGACAGTTGAGATTTACAAGCTTCTTCCAGATACTTTCTCCTGTATTACCGTTTGAACTGAAGCTGAGCGAGCTATCCCTGCTGTTTGAATTATCAGGCAGGTATTTGTGAGTAGTAAGTATGGTATAAGCATCTGGGTGTGCCCTCACTTCCGACTGCGCCCAATTCAAAGCGCCATCGGACGGCTCTATCTCAAGGTTCAAGAAAGCTAGCTTCATGCCATTCGCGCTGATGATCTCGAAGTTGTTCCTATTGCTGCCATAATATCCGCCATACCAAGAGTTATTCGAGAATCTGGATACTGGAAAATATTTGTCGAATGTTGAAAAACCAGATGCTTTATTGCCAGAGATATCCAGATCATGATTGCCTGGGACGACGCTATAGGGCGATACCCCATCGAGCTTGCCCAGACATTTCGACGCATTAGCCCATTCATCTAGACGCTTGCCGCCGTCGTTGACTATATCTCCGAGCTGGGAGACAAACACTATATTCATGCTTTCCTTATGAGAAGCGATCCAGTCTGTCTGCTTACAAAAGATATCGGGATGGCTCATGGAATAGAATTGCGTATCTGGAAGAGCTACTATCGTAAATGAGTCATCCTTGTTTATAACAGGCAGCTTTGCCGATCCATCTACCGCCACCGTTGTTTGTGCGTCTCGCGTCACAGGCGTCATCTGTGATGCTTTTGGAGCGAAGAAAGCAAAATAGAAATAGCCGTAAGAAGCGATCAGTATCAATGTCAGACCGACAGTGATCATGATCTGCTCTTTCCCTTTGTTCCGCATCGACTTCATCCCCTATATTATATAGGCATTTTGACATAGCGCCATGTGCATAACTTAATCAACCCTTGGAAAACTTCCTTTCTTATCACAAAAGAATCTTATGATGCTGGCTATATGTGAGAACAGATGCCTATTCAAGCCCTTGGCGCTCGATCTAGCATATTCATGATAGATACGAGTATGAGGCCAATACACGGTCGAATAGCCATTCCTTGAAGTCCTACGACAAAAATCGGCATCTTCATAGCCGAAGAAATACTTCTCATTGTATGATCCGATCAGTTCAAACACCTCTCGTCTGACGATTTGACATGCGCCTATCGCCCAATCTGTTTTATGGACCTTCTCCGTTTCGTGTGAGATATATCCTTGATACCATGGAGCTGTTGGAAAGATCTTGTGCAAGAAAGTCCCACGCCATAATACGGACAAGAGTGTAGGAAACTTCCTGATCGACTCCTGGATGCTTCCGTCCGGATAAAGGACGCGTGGAGCGATTATTCCTACCGAATCATCAGAATCGAAATATCTCTGTATTCCAGCGATATCTATCTCCCCTATCCAAGCATCGTCATCTATGAGCATCACAAAACGATTTGAGGCTTTACTGATGCCGACATTGCGCGCTGCTGCTACGCCCATATTCGTTTTCGAGAATACAGTCTCAACAATGCGCTCATCCTTCAAGTAACCGACGGACCCATCCGTCGAACCATTATCCACGACAAAGATTTGTGCTTCTGGTAAAGAGCTCTTTATCGACAGAATGCACCTTTTCAGCTTTTCAAGGCGGTTCCTAGTGATCACAACGACAGATAAGTCATTCATGGTAAAACTGATTATATCATGTACAATGTGGCTATCATGGAAGACGGGAGAAAACCGATTAAGGTCATAGAGCCGGGCAATAGATTCAGCTTGAAATCTTCATTGTCGTCGATATGGCAATACAGAGAGCTGCTTATCCTGCTATCTTGGAAAGATGGAAGGATCAGATACAGACAGACCGCCATAGGGGTATTATGGGCCATATTACAGCCGCTACTGGCTATGCTGCTTTTCGTCTTTATCTTCGGGAGATTCCAAGGAATATCCGACACTGGCATACCATACGCTCTATTCGTCTATTCAGGCCTCTTGATCTGGCAATTCTTCGCTACAGGAATAACCGAATCGAGTAATTCCCTTTTGGAGAATGGCAGCATCATCTCAAAAATATATTTTCCGAAAATAATCTTGCCGTTTGCAAAAGTCATGACCAGGCTCACAAATCTATTGCTATCAGCCCTGCTGATGGTAGGACTCATGTTGTATTACCACTACACTCCTTCTCTGAAAATAATCATCTGGATAATACCCATAGTCATACTGCTTACACTAGCCTCCGCCAGCATCGGCGCCGTCTTGGCGGCGATCAATGCCAGATTCCGCGATGTTCAGAATATCCTGCCATATTTCATCCAATTAGGGATGTTCGTAAGCTCGGCCATCTATTCTCCGCTGATCCTAGGCAATCATCGATGGCTCATCTATTTCAATCCAGCTACTGGGATAATCGACCTATTCCGTTACGCGCTCTTCTCATTGCCTTTTCCCGCACACTCCTTGATTTCCTCATGTTTCTTGACATTGCTATTCCTATTCATCGCTCTTTTCTATTTTGCCAAGAAGGAGGGAGTCTTTTCCGATATTATATAAATAATCATGATCAAAATTGAAAATATAGGAAAACGATATACTCTGGTCCATGACGATAGAGAAAGCGACTCACTGAGAGAGACAATCGCTCTTTTCCTGAAAGACCCATTCGCCAAACATGTGAGCAAAGAGTCATTCTGGGCGCTCAGGAATATCTCTCTCGAAATAAAAAAGGGCGAAATGATCGGGGTTATAGGTAAGAATGGATCTGGAAAATCTACCCTGCTCAAGCTGATCGCCGGCATAACCAAACCCACAGAAGGAAAGATATACCTGTATGGAAGAGTATCTTCCCTGCTTGAAATAGGCACTGGATTCCATCCTGACCTCACTGGCAAAGAGAATATCTTTTTAAATGGAGTCATCATGGGCATGAGCCGGAAAGAAGTAAAGGATAAATTCGATCGTATCGTAGACTTCGCGGGCGTCGGCAAATTCCTGGATGTGCCGGTCAAAAGATACTCTAGCGGCATGTATATACGTCTAGCATTCGCGGTAGCAGCCCACATCGAGCCAGATATCCTGATCGTCGATGAGGTGCTCTCGGTAGGCGATGCGGAATTCCAAGAGAAATGCATGAAGAGGATGGAGGAGATTTCTAAGATAGAGGGTCGGACAGTATTATTCGCAAGCCATAATCTTGAAGCTATCCAAAGATTATGCAATAGAACGGTTCTGCTAGAACAAGGACGCATCATCAGGAGTGGAAAAACTAGAGAAGTCATTAGATCCTATTATGTCTAATAATCCGATAATCCTCGTATGTTCTGTCGATGATGGCTATGCTCGGCATCTGGGATCGATGCTTGTCTCTCTATTCAAAAATAAGCTGCCTGAAACGGAAATAGAAGTCTTCGTGATAAATAAAAGTATTTCGAAAATAAATAGATCGAGATTAACCAACATATCGAAAAGATTCGGCTTCCGATTAGAATACCTGCCGATCGATGACAAGATGTATAACGATTTTCAATCCATGGAACAAAACCGTGTTACCTATTATCGCCTAGCCATTCCAGAATTATTATGTCACATATACGATAAAGTACTTTATCTCGACTGCGATATCATCATCAGAAAAGACTTATATGAATTATGGAATGTCGATATATCCAGATATTATCTGGCAGCGATAATAGATTGGTGCCTACCGATAACTGATGCTAGACCGCCGTATTATTTCAACGGCGGTATAATGTTGATGAATATAAAAAAAATACGAGAAGAGAGGATAATCCCCAAAATATTGGATTACTTGAAAGATAATATAACGACTTTTTGGGACCAAGACGGAATCAACGCGATAATCAAGGATAAGTATCTAGAACTGCCTAGGACATTCAACTACATAGTAAGCCGCCATGATTCAAGGTGTAAGACAAAGCTGGCAGATCCTAGCATCGTACACTTTGCCGGGCGCAACAGACCATGGCTATGTTACCATTCACATCCATACAGATATGCTTTCTATAAGTACCTGCTCCTGACTGAATGGAGATCGACCATAATGACAGATATAAAGATCATGTTAAGAATTAAATATGACCAGATCAAATATGCGATAGACAAATCATTCCGAAAAATAAAAGGCTATTTCGAGACAGTCATAGAGTATATTCGACAAGAATCGAATCATCTCAGAAGATCTATTCTAGATAATATCAACAGCTTGCTACGAATATTGAGTAGATGCCGATATAGCCATATGAAATACAGCTATCTCGGCAAGCATCCTATGCTCTGGAATCTATTAAAAAATATCAAGAAGCCAATAGTGCGATTCCTATCTCCACCGACAAAGCGTATTCTTTATGCTTTACATAAGTTGATCCCGAAATATGATATACCCGCATATAGTGGAAGAAGAGGCCGGATGCTTTTCATCGATTGTTCTCATACATACCTCTTCGGCAACAATACAGGCATCCAAAGGGTTGTCAGAAATATTGTCAATTCGCTAGATCATACCGAGCATAATAGCATTCGAGCAGTTCCTGTAGCCTTCCTTAAAGGAGGTTACATGGAGATAGACTCGATATCCAAAACGAAGCACCCTTTCATTGAATATCTGCGTAAGGTTAAAAGGCTTATGCTATCAAATACGATCGTCAATATTCTAGCACCTGAAGATAAGGTTCGAGATGAGAATGGAGAGTCGATCACACATAAAGCAAAGATAAGAGTGATGAATTTGATATATTTCTTTGCGTCATTGAGACACTTTTCAAACAAAAAGATCGCCATGAAATCAGGTGATATTATATTAATAGTCGACAACTTTTGGGATGAGAACATCTACAAAAGACTGGTAGACGCAAAGGATCAGGGAATAGAAATCGGTTTCCTACTGCATGATCTATTCCCGCTGGAAGACCATCTATTCGAATCTGGCTTAGGACATGTGTTTCGAAAAAATATCGATTTACTGATAAGCATCTCCTCCTTCTGTATCACAGTCTCTGAGACCATTAAAAGAGATCTTGAATCCTATATACATATCACCAAACAGCGCAAAGATCTCCCTATATTATCGAACTTTCATGGGAGAGATAT
Organism: uncultured bacterium; assembly: GCA_903825415.1. GTDB lineage: Bacteria > Patescibacteriota > Minisyncoccia > Phycocordibacterales > PALSA-1337 > C7867-002. The sequence goes on along the minus strand of CAIKAN010000065.1, from coordinate 8,037 downwards.
GGATAATTATGGAGACGAAACCAGTATCAGGGACGAGGTAAAGACTTTGTTTGTAGAAAAAAGAGAATTAAATCCCTACATAGCTGTTTCGACAATAGAACCTAGAAAAAACTATGCTTATTTGCTCGACGCTTTTGATGAACTCTGGTCAAAAGGATGTGAGCCCAGGATCTGCATAATTGGCAAGGTTGGCTGGAATTCACATTCTTTGATAAGGCGTTTGAAAGACCATGATCAATTGAATCGAAGGCTATTCGTATTCCATGATATAAACGATGCCGAACTCAGATTCATCTATAATCGAGCAAAAGCCTTGATCACTCCTTCAACTATGGAAGGATTTGGATTGCCTATCATAGAATCATTGAGCAATGGATGCCCTGTCTTTGCGAGTGATATACCTATCTATCGAGAGGTTGGAAGTAGATATTGCGCCTATTTTGATCTAAATGATCCGAACGATCTAGTAAAACGGATCGAAGACTTCGAGAAAGGTAAAGATATCACTGACATCAGCAACTTCAAATGGCCGACGTGGAAAGAGAGCACAGAGCAGCTGATCTCCAAAATCGAGAAGATTATCAAATGAAAGGAAGATGCAAAATCATCATAAAAAAATAAAGAGAGTGATAGATATCAACCTTTCTATCGTAGGAATCATTTCTTTTTCCCCCATCTGGCTCCTCTCCATACTCCTCATCAAGCTCGAATCCCCCGGCCATATCATCATCCGCCAGACTCGCATCGGCCTACATTCCAAGCCTTTCACCCTCTACAAATTCAGGACTATGCGTTCTGAAGCTCTTCTTTACGAGAAATCTCCTAGCCAGGAAGATGATTCTCGTGTGACCAGACTAGGAAAGATCTTGCGCAGATATAGCATAGACGAGATACCGCAATTCATCAATATCTTGAAGGGCGACATGAGCCTAGTCGGCCCTCGGCCAGAATTGCCTTTCATCGTAGCCGGTTATAATGAGGAGCAAAGACAGCGCCTGAAGGTGAAACCTGGCCTAACTGGGCTTTGGCAGATATCAGGACGCAAAGACATACCTCTGCAAGACAATCTAGAATACGACTATCGCTATGTGCGCGAACAGAGCCTAAAACTCGATTTGATGATACTATTCAAAACGATCCCAGCCGTCATTTCCGGCCGGGGCGCTTACTGATATGGATAGAGACAAAGTCATAACCTATATGAAAGAGGCCATACTATGGCTCGTGGTGACCGTGCCTATATTCTATTCCGATCATTTGCAAGACGACGCCGTAGCTTCATTATGTATAGTGGCTATCACACTTGGCATTTATCTACTGATAAGGGATCGTGTAAAAATTATTGATTCATGGCCGAGTCGCTTATTGGCGATCATCGGCGTCATCTCCATCGCCCTGCTCCCATTTTCGCTCATCTTCTCACACTCCATACCAGGAATCATCTGGTGGATAGCTCTAGCCGGCATATTTATATATTCTCGATTGGTTATTAACAACGAAGGATCCTTGAACAGATTATCCATGGCGATGGTCTTCGGAGCGTTCATCTATGCCATACATTCATCTTACTACTATGTCATAAACGGCTTGTCTTCCTATCCGCGCCTAGAATCTCTCCTCAGCCTCCATAACGTCTACGGAGGCTTCCTGATCATTCCTATCATGATCGCTATAGCCCTCACCCTGACGGCCGCTAACAAGAAGAGAACGGCCTTCTGGACGATAGTTTCGGCCTTCTTGCTATCGAACTTCATCTTAACCTTCTCACGCGGCTCCTGGCTCTCTCTAGCTGTATCTGTGATCATGGTCTTTCTCATATCTTATAAATGGAAAAGGCCTTCGACCGCTCGAAAGGTATCCCTAAATGGTTTCCTCCTGACAGCCCTGATCGTCATCTTGAGCTGGGCCATGGCTTTTTCACTATGGACAGCGGCAAAACAAGTGTCGATCGCGAACCAGACGACAGCAACACAAAATTCGATCAATCAAGCGGCCGCTTCCTCTACTTCAACCCAAGCCATTCGCGGATCGAATATAGATGCCACCCCGACCTTCGCCGTCTTCTCCGGAGAGGATGCCGATAATAACGCTTTGACAGCGCGCCTTTCATATTTCAAGGATGCATGGAATATATTCATCCATAGACCGCTCACCGGTTTTGGACCGAACGATTACGCAGATGCCTTGGCACATTACAAGACTGATCCTAGTTTCTACGCCTCGGAACCTCATAATTTCTTCTTGAGGCTCATGGTCGAGCAAGGAATCATTGTCGCTATCTTATTCATAGCTTTCTTGATCATAGCTCTATGGTCTATCCTCAAGAACATGCTTAATCTAGACAATGAAGCATCGATGCTCAAATCAGCCATATTCACAGCCTTGATCGCCTCGATAATCCACGCCTCTATGGATGTAGACTGGAGTCATCAAGCATTAATAGCGATATTCTTTGTTTTTCTAGGAGCTCTGTATGGTATGCGAAAGACCAGCAAGAAGGAGGAGCATCGTCTCTCTGATCGATCGTCTTACATTATTCTCATCATATTGATAATGGCTTCTATAGCCTCCGTATGGCTATTCTTTGCAGAAACAGCCCGATTAGACGGCGACTTCTATAGAAATGTATGGCAGATAGACGAATCACTCGCTTCTTATGATACTGCCATAGCAAGAAATCCTTACGACCCTGATTCATGGTATGGGCGCTCTTTGACTCACATGTTGTCTCTGCAGTACGATCTCTCAAAAGAAGATATACTGCATGCCATAAGCCTTTATCCTGAAAAAAGCCAATACTATCGAGCCTTAGCCGAATTGGATATGAGATCAGGCAATATGGCTAATTACGAACATGACATTTCGGAATCTCTGAGATTCCACCCCGCCGGCGATCTGTCAGATCAAACTATTTTGGCGGGTATATATGTAACACAGGAGAAATATGCTGCAGCAAAAAAGCTCATTGATGAGGCACTGCCTACGTATGAGAGATACCAAAAGACATCATGGTTCAAGCAGAACAGCGCCAGTCAAGCTATAAGCAACAACATAAAATCTATTGAAGAGATCAGGTCTTTTGTTGAAAAACACGAGACCGATAAGATCCGTTAAATTAAATAGAAAAAATCAGAAAAACGGTTATTGGCAAGTGCTAGTCAAAGGAGATGGGTCGGAAGGAAGGGTTTTCCCCATGCTATCCATGCAGTAATACTTCGTAGGGTCCGAGACTAATTTGCCGTAGATAGCATAGCTTGTTACTGATGAGCCTATGTTATTTGTAATGACGAAAATAGATGAGGTCTGATTGGCAACATCAGTATAAAGCTGATTCTCGGCTGGATCACTAGAATATTTAAGGCCATCACCATTCACCGACAAGGGACCGGCATGAATTACCATCACAGAATCATATACATCACCGACCCTCTTTAACTCTAAATAATTTCTCATCTCCTTCACATCAGAAGAGACTCTGGAATCTTTGGCCTTATTCCTTGCAGAACTTGTAGCTGCAATGACTATCGATGCCAAGACACCTATGATAGATATAACCACGAGCAATTCGACCATTGTGAAGCCTCTTTTCTTGTTTTTCATTTCTAAAAAGATTGAATGGTAAATAACATGATACAAATTCGACTTTATTCGATTATAACACAATCGATCTAAAGATAATGCACGATTATAGTGGATAAGTGGTATCTGATTGTTATCCCTTATATTTTCCCTGACCGCTTCCTACCCCAACAAAACAAAAACCACCTCCATAAGGAAGTGGTTTTACAAGTACAAAAGTAACTGATTAACAACCAGAAGGATTGACTGGGCTGGAAGTAGCTTGACCGGTCGTACCATCAGAAGCAATACAGAAATACTTACCACTGATAGACAGGAGTGATCCAGCAACCGCATACGCCTTGGCTGTAGCACCATCAGTCTTAATCACGAGAGTACTACCTTGTGCACCGAGATCGGCTACCAAAACATTGATTGCCTGACTAGTACTAGCGGAAGATGAGATTACGTTGTTGCCAAGATCAGTATAAGACGCACCATTATAACCAGACTCAAAAGCTGTCCTCAGCTGCTGGATATCCGAGATGATCCTCGCATCCTTACCCTTTGACCTAGCAGAGTTAAGAGAAACCAAGACAACGGAAGCCAAAATACCGATAATAGCGATCACGACGAGCAATTCGATAAGGGTGAAACCCTTCTTTGTATACTTCATAGTATAAAGTTAATAATAATTGATAAAATCTCACGACAAACCTTTCAACAATCAAGGTTGCTCCGCATATTATAGCATTATGGCAAAAATATGGCGCAAGCTGAGGGTGGGGATAACTGAATTAACGCTTTGGTATCCAGAATAACGGTTAATCAGCATCATTGAGCGCTAGCGATATTGTAAATAGGCACTAGAACAGAAGCCAAAAGAACGGCTACACCGCCTCCAAGGCAGACTATCATCGCAGGTTCTATGAGCGAAACTAGGGAATCTATAGCCGTAGTCACTTCGCGAGCATAGAACTTCGAAACTGTCTTTAGGATATTACCGAGGGCACCAGATTCCTCTCCGACTTTCATCATTTGGGTCATGATACCGGGGATTTGATCCGGATAAAGTGCTAATGATTCCGAAAGCGTCTTACCTCCCTTAACTGAAGCCACTGTATCAGACATTATCTCCTGAAATACCTTATTATCGATGACATTGGCGGTCAATTCTAGAGAACGCACTATCGGAATACCAGAGGCCAGCATGGTTGACATATTGTCAGCCAAACGAGCGAGATATAGCTTGCGAAATAGATTGCTGACATAAGGGATGCTCAATTTCAGTTCATCATAGGACCTCTTCCCCACTGGTGTCCTAACAAAGCGAATGACGAAAAATCCAATAACCATGATCACCCCCAGCAAGACGAAGCCATATCTGACCAAAAAATCGCTGATACCCATGATTATCTTCGTATATATAGGTATCTGTACGCCAGAATCAGCGATGATACCAGCAATCTTCGGTATGACCATAGTGAACATGAGTATCATGACCGTGATGAACACTACGATAACGAAAGCTGGATATACCAAAGCTCCCTTGACCTTGGAAGACAGGTCATAAGCACGATCGAGATAATCAGCCAGATATAGGAAAGTCTCGTCGAGCTTGCCTGATTCTTCACCAGCCTTGACCATGCTCACATAGAATTCGGAAAAAACCTTTGGATGCTTGCCCAAAGCTGCAGATATAGCGCTACCGGCTTGCAGATCGTCTGCGATAACAGTCAGATTCCTAGCCAAAGTAGGGTTCTCTGTCTCAGAAGACAAAAGTCTAAAAATGCGTAAAGCGGAGACTTGGGCTTGAAACAAGGTCGAAAGCTGTCTGGAAAGGATAACTACGTCCTTTGTCGAGACGCGGTCGAAGAAAGAGATATTCTTTGAAAGAAATGAGCTGCCTCCTTCATTCTCTTTGATAGTCGTCAGCACAAAGCCCCTCCTCTGTAACGAGGAGATAGCGACTTCGACATTCAAGGCATCGATAGATCCGCTCCTTTTGGCCCCAGTTTGGTCTATGGCATCGTAGTTGAATAACATAGGGAATTATTGAAAATGGAATTTGTAAATTGAAAATTTGTGTAAATATCGTCAGATAAGTCTCTCCAGCGTCTTGGGATTGGCTGAATTCATATAAGCGCTCTCTACCGTGATCTCGCCGGAACGGACGAGCTCGGCCAAAGATCGATTGATATCGACCATCCCCTCCTCCGAACCAGTCTCTATGACCGTCTGAATCTCATGGACTCGCCTCTCGCGGATGAGATTAGAAACGGCATTATTATTGATCAAAAGCTCATAGGCCGGAACCAATCCTCCAGAAACCCTAGGTATGAGGCGCTGGGAGAATATACCCGTAAGAGAGCCTGCCAACTGTATGCGGATCTGCTCCTGTTGGCCCGAAGGGAAAGAGTCGATGATGCGGTTGATGGTCTGGGCAGCGTTATTCGTATGGAGAGTCGAGAAGATCAGGTGACCAGTCTCAGCAGCCGTGACAGCCGTGCCGATAGTATCGATGTCGCGCATCTCTCCCACCATACAGACATCGATATCCTCGCGGAACATAGCGATCAAGGCATCGTGGAAATCAGGCGTATCTAGACGGACTTCGCGCTGGTCTATCACTGAGCGCTTTGATTCGAAGATGTATTCTATAGGATCTTCGATGGTCAAGATATGCTCCGAACGGGTCTCGTTTATAAGATTGATGAGAGTGGCTAGAGTGGTGGTTTTGCCCTGTCCGATCGGCCCTACGACAAGAAAGAAGCCTTGCCTCTTGCGTGTGAACGATTCTAGTATAGGAGGCAGATTGAGCTCAGCGAGAGTGCGTATGGCTTTTGGTATCAGCCTCAAAGCGATAGATATCTCGCCTTGACGGTAGAAAGCATTCCCGCGAAAACGCGTATTGGTCATGCTGTAAGAGAAATCGACATCTTTGTCTTTCTCCAACAGCTCTTTGTTCTCAGGAGATAGGAATATACCCAGGAATCCCTTTATATTCTCCGGAGTCAGGATAGGATTCTTCACAAGCGGTATCAGATTGCCAGCGATCCTGATGATGGGATTGCGGCCGGAAGACAGATGGAGATCAGAAGCCCCCTCTTTGATGATCAGATTCACCATGTCTTCGATTATCTTTTTGTAGTCCATATTTATGCTTTTTTGCTTGAACAGATCTTCTCTACCTCGGTCAGGACTTCCGATGGGATAGTCGTCGCCTTGACGATATAGCCGTCGACATTCACCTTCTTTGATCGCGCTATATCATCGGGAAAGCCTTGATTGGTGAGCATTATGATCACGGCATTTGGTACCAATCTCTCCGTCCTGATGGCTTTGACCATATCGAGGCCGTCCATTCCTGGCATCACTATATCTACCAAGATCACATCCGGCATATAGCCATCGCGCAGGAGCTTCAAGGCGTTATCCGATGAATCAGCCGCCTTGGTCTCATAACCAGCCTTGGAAAATTTCAAGGTATACATGTCTAAAAGGAACGTATCGTCATCCACGAACAATATTTTCTTTTGGTTTGTAGTATTTTCACTCATAGCGTCATTCTATCATGTTTTGACCGTCAAGGGTGTGAATAAGGAGTGAATTTCTAATTGCTCTAATTGATCTAATTTCTAATAAAGCACCAAATTCCAACCAGACCGTTGGGTATTGGTCATTTCTTAGATCAATTAGGTTAATTAGAAATTAGGTCAATTTTCGTGATCACAATTTATTGACTTCCTCAAAAGGTATCTTCCTTTCAAAGGCCTTTATGATGGCATTCTCTTTCATGGACATCATACCCTTCGATCGGAGCATCTTCGATATCTCTAGCTCGGTAGCATTCTTGAGAATAAGCGATTCAATCTCTTTATCCATGGCGAACATCTCATATATAGCCATGCGGCCACGCGTTCCTTTCGGACAATCCGTGGTAGGCTTGATCTTATAAACCGTATCGGAGAACTTCACCTGATCCCTATACTCTTTGGGCAGATCCTCAAATTGTTTGTCTATCATTGCTTTGATGCTCCCATCTACCGGCACTGGCTCTCCACCGTCTTTGCAAAGAAGGCTGACTAGCCTTTGGGCTACAGCCAGAATAAGCGTCGGACCGATAAGATACGGTTCTACACCCATGTCTATAAGACGCGGTATCGCGCCAGCAGCGGTATTGGTGTGAAGGGTGGAAAAGACCAAGTGACCGGTCAAGGCGGCTTGCACGGCCAATTGGGCCGTTTCCTTGTCTCGGATCTCACCGACCATGATGATGTCCGGGTCTTGGCGCAGAGTCGTGCGCAATCCCGAACTGAAGTCGTATCCGATCTCCGGATGGACTTGCGATTGGCTGACCCCATCCATTTGATATTCGACAGGGTCTTCCAAGGTGAGGACGTTATAGCTTTCGCGATCCACTTCATTCAAGACCGAATACAAAGTGGTAGATTTACCGGAACCGGTAGGACCAGTGAT
>CAIKAN010000064.1 GCA_903825415.1 uncultured bacterium | reverse complement strand
GGATAGCCATGAATGAAGTCGCTATTTTTACGGTTCAAGATGGGAAGTTCAGCTCTTTGAGAGAATATTATAAATCGAAGAAAACACCGATCGAGAGCGTCGAACTGCATCCAAGCGCGTAGCATATGCATACACAAAAAAATAATCAGGCTGTCATCTTCTCATGCAGCCATATAGCCAAGAAGTTCGAGCTCATAGAAGTCTTGAAAGACGTGTCTTTTACCATTGCCAAGAATGAGAGGATAGGTTTAGTCGGTCCGAACGGTAGCGGCAAGACCACCTTGCTCAAGATCATTGCCGGTCAAATAGAGAAGGATAGCGGCGTGATTTCCCATTCAAGGGAAACTAAAATAGAATATCTGCCTCAGATCCATGATGATCCGGAAAACTTGAGCGGCGGCGAGATGGCCAAGAAGATACTTCTGCCCATCATGTCTTCCGATGCGAATCTGTTCATCTTGGACGAGCCGACTAATAATCTAGATATAGATAGCTTGAAGATGGTCGAAAATTTTGTTTTGAAAAGCAACAAGGCCTTCTTGATAGTTTCTCATGATAGGACATTCTTGGATAATATCGTGAGCAAGATCGTGGAGATCGATTCCAAAACCAAGTCTTCCGCGGTTTATGAGGGGAATTATTCCGACTATATAGGAGAGAGGAGGGCAAAAATCGAGAGACAGTGGAAGGAATATAGCGATAAGACCGAGAAGATAGAGAAAATGGATTCGTCAGTGGAGCAGAGGCTTTCTTGGGTCAAAGAGATAGAGATCAAAAGATTCAATAACAAAAATCTGCCTATTCATGAGAAAGAGAAGCCTCCGGCGGCTATCCTTCGAGACAAAGAAGGCCGTGCCGGCAGGCGAGCCAAGGTCATGAAGAATAGGCTGGAGAAATATAAGGAAAGCTCGGAAGAGATAGTGAAGCCGCATCAGGGTTTGCCTCTGAAGGTTGTCTTTGAGCATGAGCGCGGAGGTACGAAAGTATTCAATCTCGAAGGGGTTGTGAAAGAGATCGGCAGCAGGAATATTGGACCTATCGATCTGCATATTAGGTATGGGGAGAGATGGCATATCATAGGGAGGAATGGTTCGGGTAAGACGACACTTCTTCGAATGCTATTGGGAGAGCTAAAACCGGATTCAGGCATCTTGGAAAAGGGCGAGAATGTGCGGATAGGATATCTGTCCCAAGAAAGATGGCTGAATAGACCGGACTCCTTGGTCATAGAGGAATTCCTGGAAGCGACAAAGATCGAAGAGACGACAGCGAGGGAATTGCTGAATCGATTTAGGTTGACGACCGAAGACGTAAAAAAGCATATCTCTCTCCTGAGTCCTGGAGAATATTCACGCTTGATGGTCGCAGAATTGGTCGCTTTGAGGCCGGATTGCATCATCTTGGATGAGCCGAGCAATCACCTCGACTTGGAAGCGATGGAGGAACTGGAGAGCGGGCTGAAGGACTTCAAGGGTACGCTGATCATGGTGAGCCATGATAGGTATTTCATAAATAAACTTGAGCTGACTCATGTCTTCGATCTAGATAACCATTCAGTTAAGATCTAGTGAACACGTGTCATGATAATGGGCGTTGACTTTGCTATACTTGAATAATTGAACTAGGAATAGATTCCAAGATATGATCGAAATTGAATTAGAAAAGAGATATCTAGTAAAGAAGCTTCCGGAAGGTTTGGGAGCTTTGCCGCACAAAGAAGTTGCGGATATCTATCTTCCTGCAGACAGCCGCCATCCCGTATTGCGCATACGCAAGAATGGAGACAAGTTCGAGATCACCAAGAAGCAGGCGATTTCGGACGGCGATAAGGATGATCATTCTGAGAAAGAAGAGCATACGATCAGACTGAGCCGCGAAGAATATGATTCGTTCGCAAAGATAAATGGCAAGAGGGTCAGCAAGATCCGCTACGACTGCGTTTCTAATGGTGTAAAAGGGGAGATAGGCGTCTTTCAGAATGATTTGAAAGGCCTCGTCCTCGTTGATTTTGAATTTACTGATTCGAAGCAGAAAGCCGCTTTCAAGATGCCGGATTTCTGTCTAGCTGATGTGACTCAAGAAGAGATATTCGCGGGAGGGATGTTGTGTGGCAAGAGATACTCCGATATCGAAGCGCGCTTGAATGAGCTGGGATATTCGCGTATCGGCTAAGCCATGTCAGGCGTGGTTTTTTGTTAAAATGATCAAACATCTATGAAAACAAAAAGCCAGCGCGGGTGCGCATGGCTGAAAGCGGATGAGTCTTCATGAGAAGCTATTCGCGGACTAGAAGGATCTTGATGCCTTCTGGGAAAACAGGCTTGCATTTTACGCTTGCTTTGTGCCTGGGGCCACGGCTGAATCTGTCGGGGAGGAATGGGCCATCTTTTCCACCGATCGGGAGGCGTAAGAGACGAAGTATTTTCTTCATAAGTAAGCAACACTAATTCTATGACAATTATAAATCATCATGCTCTGTGATACCATATAGCCATGCGTCATACTATAGTCAAAGAGGGGCCGCTCGTATTCATCCGTAACGTGCTGGTCATGGAGCTTGTGGCCGGTATCTTCCTCTATGCCGCTTCATATCTGGAGAATTACGAGCAGATCTACAATGCCTGGAAACTGACCAAATTCCTGCGCTATGATAATTTCTTGATGCTGGCTTTCTCGCTCTTTCAGCTATTCTATATCACCTTGCTTTTCCTTGATTGGTATTTCTCGCACTATGAGATCCATGAAAAGGAGATCGTTCGCAAAAGCGGTCTGCTTTTCCGTCACCGCAAATCCGTCAGCCTTTCCAATGTCGCTTCCGTTGAATTGTACCAGTCGCCGCTCTCTAGGTGGATGCATCATGGCACCATCATTTTGGAACACTCTAATGGCAGGGAGACCAAGATCAAGAATGTGGGAAGCTATGAGGATTATCTGCATATCATCAAACAGACCGTGAATGGAGTATCAGGCCGCTTGATCGATCATGATGTGGCGCAGCTTATAGAAAGAGGAGAAGGTTTATATGTGGAATTCAAAGAAACTCTCCGTTATGACGTTCGCAAAGGCGAAGTCAGCAAGGAAATGGAGCGCATGGTCTTGAAGACGATCGTTGGATTCATGAATAGCGAGGGCGGCACTTTAGTGATTGGGGTGAGCGATACGGGCGCGGTCGTCGGTCTAGAGAATGATCTCAAGAATCTTCCCAAGAAGAATAGAGATGGCCTAGAGAATCATCTGAGTATGCTTATTAAGACCACTATCGGCCTGCCTTTTGCCAAATATGTCAGCGCTTCTTTTGAAAAGATCGAAGACAAAGAAGTCTGTGTTGTCACAGTCATGGAAAGCCATAAGCCGGCTTATCTAAGGAATAGCGACAAGACAGAAGAATTCTTCGTCCGAGTAGGGAATTCCACCCAGCCTTTCTCCATGAGCGAGGCGGAGGACTATATCAAGTCGCATTGGAAGCAGAGATGATGCTACCTCTCCGATATCTCCTCGATAAATTCTCGCGTATGCTTGGGATCTACTTCTATCGTTTTTGAGAGCTTCCAGATATTATTGAATTGGCTCCTCATCATCTCCGCGAATTCTCGGCTCTCTATGATGAAACCGAAGCTCTCCTTGCGCGAAGAGATGAATGAGACTTTATTGTCATATATCCAATAGCCCATCTCAAAATCGATCTCCTTTGGGGCAAGGCGTATCTCTCGGAGGAAATCATCGCCGATGCCGAGATAAGGGTTCATCTTTATATCCACCTTTTGTCTTTCCGGCCAGATGGCGCGCACATACATATTCCTCTTGATGCGCTCTTTATTGAAATATTTGAAGAAATCGACGCCGAGTATCTCGATCATGGTCTTTATGGGCCAGTATGATTCTGTTTCAAGATTCCTGTATAGAAGGGTATCTTTGATGGCATTTTTCACATTCTCTTTTCCTTCGAATAATTGAAATCTTGGAGAGAGCATTTTCCCAGAATTCTTGACTAATTCAGGCAAGATCATCTCGAAGCGCTTCTTATCATCCTTCAGTTCATCCATCTTCTGATCGAAGATCATGCCTATCTTCTCTGCAGGAGCAGCAGTGAAAGTTTTGATGCCATTCTTGACTGATTGAGTGACTAGCCCGCTCTCTGCCAGCTTTTTCAAAAAGCCATAGACGGATGGACGGGGAAGGCCGAGCCTCTGGGCGAGGAAGCCAGCTGTCTGCTCGCCACTTTCCAAAGCGAATAAGTACGTCTTTATCTCTTCATCGCTGAAGCCTAATTTTGAAAGCAGGGTATTTATCATATGTGTATGTGTTGTCGGACTATGACGACAGTGTTTACACTATGCCATATTGTGGTAATAATTACAATTATTATTTATGAAGCTTGGTGAATGCCTTTCTTTGTGTCGGTTAATGCGATTTTCGAGCCTGTGACAATTGCCCGTATCTTGGCGCCTCAGGCAAGCCAAGATACGGTTGCAATTGACCAAGGCGAGCTTAACCGACACAAAGAAAGGCATTCACCAAGCTCTAGGACATTAATACATGAGCAAAAATTACTTAAAGATCGGCATCGTGAGCGCAGTTATCATTGTAGTGATTGCGGGTATTGCGATATTCGACTCGGTGAGCGGAACAGGCGGAACGCAGACAGCGAGCGTTGGTTCGACAGCGAATGTAACTTTGAAAAAAGTAACGATCGGATTCCAGCCTTCACCGCCAATGGCTATCTTGATGGTGGCGAAGGACAAAGGCTTTTTTGAGAAGCAAGGCTTGGATGTGGAGATGAAGCAGTTCACAGCTGGCAAATTCGCTCTAGCTGCCTTCTTCGGTGGATCGCTTGATTTCGCGGTCTCGGGAGATGTTCCGCCTACACTCGCCGCCATTCAAGGCAATGAATTCGTGGTACCGGCTCAGTTGGTCAAGGATACAAAAGGAGAAGTCAGAGTGGTGGCGAGGAAGGATGGCAGCTTGAATGATGCTAGCTCATATTTCCATGCCAAGAAGAGGAAGTTGGCTACTTCATCAGGAGGAGGACCGGAATTCTTCACTTATGAATTATTGAATAAGCTCGGCGTTACCAAAGACCAGATCGAGATCGTCAGTCAAAAGCCCGAAGATATGGTAGCGGCACTTTCGAACGGCAGCGTCGATGCTATCTCGATCTTTGACCCCGTGGCCTATTTCGGTGAGAAGGCTTTGGCTGATAAAGGCGTGACATTCACGGATGATTCGATATATTCAGAGCTTTATGTGATCGAAGCGCATGTCTCGGTCAAGGATGATCCAGCTACTCTGGAGAAGCTATTAAAAGCTTTGATCGATGCTGAGAATTATTTGAAAGCTAATCCAGAAGAATCCAAAGATATAGTAGTGAAATATACTGGACTCGATAGGAAAGCTGTAGATGGGATCTGGGCGGATTCGGATTTTGGAGTGTCTCTGACTCCGGAATTGCTAAAGGATTGGAAGAAAGAAGTCGACTGGGCGAAAGCTACAGGGAAGGTGAAGAGCGATGCAACAATTCCAGATATGAGCAAATTCATATATAGCGATATCTTGAAGAAGATCGCGCCTGAAGCAGTCACTCAATAGGATGAAAAAGATCCTACGATTCATTTTGCCCATATTCATCGTAGCTCTAGTGTGGGGATTTATCTCTCGCGCCTCGATCGTCAACCCATTCCTTTTTCCGCCGCCATCAAAGGTCTTTCTAGCCTTTCTGGAAATGATCAGATCGGGAGTGCTTTTCTCCGATATGAAAGATAGCCTTTGGAGATTATTGATCGGCCTATTGCTCGGCTCTGTCCTTGGGATCGTGATCGGCCTGATCACAGGCAGGGTCAAGAAGATATCATCTTTCATCGTCCCCATAATCCAAGTCCTGAGGCCCTTGCCACCGGTGGCGATCATCCCTTTGGTGATAGTCTGGTTCGGCATAGGCGACGGGGCTAAAATATTCTCTATCGCTTTTGGAGTGATCTTTCCTGTCTGGTTGAATACGCATATCGGCGCTCAACAGATACCAGAGGCTTTTCTCTGGACCGCCAAACTATTGACGAAATCGACGATAAAGACATTCCGCAAGGTCATTTTGCCAGCGGCGACGCCATTCATCGTGGCGGGGATCAGGACCGCGATAGCAGTCAGCTTCGTTATGATCTTCGTCTCGGAATTGGCGGGAGCATCGAGCGGGCTAGGCTATCGCATCTCGATCGCGCAACTCTCCTATCGCCTCGATGAGATGATAGCTGCCTTATTCGTTTTAGGTGCTTTGGGGGCACTGGTAGATATGCTATTTGTATATTCTACAAAGAAGATATTTCCTTGGTTAAAGCTTGAAAACAAATGAATCAGATCGAAGTAGAAAATCTAGCGGTTAAGAAAGGTGATGCTTCCATACTCAAAGGTATAGAATTTTCAGCGAAGCAAGGAGAATTCGTGGCGATAGTAGGAGGTTCTGGCAGCGGTAAGACTACATTCCTGCAAGCCTTGGCCGGCTTCATACCATTCTCTGGTAAGGTCATTATGCCCGAGAATAAAGGCATGATATTCCAGCAATATGCTGCCTTCCCTTGGTTAACGGTTAGGGAAAATATCATGTTCGGTTTAGATAAGCATGCTCCGGAGCAAAGAGAAAAGATCGTCGCCGAACATATCAGATTGTCTCGCTTGGAAGGCAAGGAGAATGATTATCCTGGACAGCTCTCCGGCGGTCAAATACAGAGAGTGGCTTTGGCGCGATCTCTGGCGCATGATCCGGAAGTTCTATTAATGGACGAACCATATGGAGCTCTGGATGCTTATACTAGGGATCAGATGCAGGAATGGCTCATGGATGTTTGGACTAAATACAAAAAAACGATAATCTTCGTCACTCATAATATTGAGGAGGCCATTTTCATGGCTGATAGGGTCTTAGTTTTGAAAGAAGGGAAGTTTACAGAGGAATTCAAGATCGAATTCAAGAGGCCACGAAAGGAGGAGATCAAATTCATGGAAGAGTTCAATAGGATGAAAAAGGAGATATATAGGGCGATATAGCCGCGGCTCGGCTTGCTATTTTTCGCTTCAAGTGATACAGTGTTTTTGTAATTGAACAGTCTATTACCAATTGGTCGCTAATTGAAAATATCATGAATATCCACTCTTCACGAGCCGTTAGGGTTCCGCTCTTTGCTGTCGTCTTGATGTTAGTCAGTTTTGTGGGTATTCATAGTGCCCTAGCGGATTATCCTTCTCCTGTTTTGGGAGTGACCGAGATCAGCTCAGTCCAAACATTCGCGACTGCGGATGGCACTTTTGCTAATGGTTGGAAATGGGTTTTCAATGTCACCGTCCCTACTGATGAGACTGCTTTGAATATGAAGTTCGCTGATTGGACGAGCGCGCTCGGTAATATTCCCGCGGGTAATAATATGCAGATCTATTCTGCTCAATCATCGAATGCTTTTGATGAGGCTCATGCCGTGCTCATAACATCTACTGGCGTGTATAGCGACCCTCTGAATCTGCTTCCGATCAGTGATCCAAATAGCGATCTTGATCTCACCAAGCCTGGTAGGCAGATCCAGATAACGATGGAAACAAAAGTCCCAGTCGGTTCAGTAGTCACCTCATATTCTACGAGCTACGGGATACAGTCTACGGATCCTGGCGCCACTGCCAATGCAGCCGCAGCCACTGCCTTGACCATTGCTACCAATGCCGTCGTGACAGCTGAGGCGAATCCGAATTTAAGCAATATTAATTACGCTGCCTTGTTAGCGATACGATTGCCGACTGGAGCTGCTAGGACAAGCCTTCTGGTCAGGCTTGATGCTATCAATGCTAGACTCGCAGCTTCTGCCACACTTTCCGCTGATCAAGGTGCCGCAAATCTGGTTATAGCAAGTATTGCAGCTTTACCTGGTACGGATGCTCTAGCCTTGACTGACAAAGACGCTGTAGATTCGGCCAATACCGCTTTCGGTTCCTTGACGTTAGCTCAGAGAGCGTTGGTGACAAACTCGTCTCTACTGACAGCTGATATATCTAAGATCGCTGAATTACAAGCTGCGGATGCCGACGCTGTCGCTTTGACCAATGCTACCAATGCCGTTGCGGCATTTGAGGCTAATCCTAATGAAAGCAGTAAAAATCTAGCTATTCTATGGATCATAAAATTGGCGAACGGACCGGCCAAGACGGCTTTATTCGATAGGATTGATGCAGTCGTCATTCCGTAGGCTGGAAATTAACTGAAAATCCTATGAAAAGAATATTACAATTATCGACAGTTTCCGTGATGCTATTATCGCTTCTAGCGATGAGCGATACCGTGCTGGCTTCAGAAGTAACGGGAAATCTGTCGACCGGTATCAGTGGCGTTGTGGGAAATACTTTGACTGGTACCGTCATCGTTCCACCTGTAACAAATCCTCCTGCGGCCGGTTACTATAGCGGTGGAGGCGGTGGGTCTAGCGGCTTCGCTAATACTGCCATAAAAGGCGATACCAATGGCGATAGAAAGGTCAACATAACTGATTTCGTGACCTTGATGGCAAATTGGGGAAAGACAGGCAGCGGCAATGTGGCTGATTTCAATGTGGATAGCAAGGTGAATATATCTGATTTCGTGATATTAATGGCCAACTGGACCAAATAATCTATGAAAAAACTTTTATCTATATTTTGTTTGGCGGCAATCTTCGGAACCCTGGTATCAGCCGTGCCGGCCATGGCAGCAACAACAGCCTCGCTCTCTCCAGTGAGCGTCAAGGCTGTCGCTGGAAGGTCATTCACCTTGACTGTCGCGGTCAATCCCCAAGGAGTCGGTAATTATGCTGAAAAATTAGAGATAGACTTTCCTTCCGAGAATTTGGAAGTGACGTCATTTGCTCTCAGTAATGACTGGATCGCTCTGCCTGGAAGCGGCTATGATGTCACCGATAATACCAATGGCGTGCTCATAAAGACTGCTGGATATCCTGGAGGCATCTTGGGAGCTGCTACATTCGGAACCATCACTTTTCATGCCAAGAAGTCGGGGAGCGGTACCATCAAGATCGGGAATAGCTCATCAGCTTTTGAAGCCAATAGTCAAAGCGCTATCACTGGAAGCGGAACGGCTTTCGTTGTTTCATCCGCAGCTAGCGCTTCGTCAAAGAAAGTATCTGCGCAAGTGAAGCCCAAAGGACTGCCTATAGTTCAGGAAGCGACGAGCACGATAGCTACATCTACACCGGAAGCAGTACAGCCTAAGATCAATAATCAAACTGCGGCTGTATCTGAAGCGGTCTCTCCTGGCTATCCATGGTTATGGGTCATATTTATTGTTGCAGTGCTTGCGGTCATTGGTTGGTGGATATTTAGCCGAAGATCGACTTCAAGATCTTAGTTGATATATAGCTGAGGATTTTATAAAGACGCACTGGAAGCGGTGGGGTAGTTTTCCGTGAATAAAAAAACTAAGTATATTGAAGTCAAGTCCGACCAGCACAAAAGTCCCTGAATGAATCAAAGCCATTCTTTGTATTCAATTAACGAGCCTCGTATGGCGTACCCCTTGTCCACACTGC
>CAIKAN010000063.1 GCA_903825415.1 uncultured bacterium | reverse complement strand
TGATAGCCTGACTCGCTCTGCTTGGTCTCTTTGAGCAGAGTATTCTGCTCATTCTTGGTATCTATCACTAATTGTCTTTGGTCATTGATCTGTTTATTCAGCTTCAAAAGATCAGCCTTGGCCTTTTCGGTAGCGGCCTTATTGCTTTCTAGTTCAGCTTTAGACTTTTTGACGCTATTCACGTGGTCGACTATTGTATTCTCTACGGTAGCCAGATCATTCAAGGCACCCAATGAATCGGATATCGAAGCGCCCGCCAAAAATGTTTCGGCGAGCGAAGAAGAGTTCAATTCATTCATGAGAACATAGGAGCGAGAAATAACCTCATGATCATCCTCTATAGACCTTTGCTTTCCATTGATCTCAGTGCCGAGCTCTTGGATCTGCAAGCTCTTTGATAGGATCTTGTTTTCGGTGACCTTGATATCAGCTGCCAGCTTTTTCTGAGTGAGATCTAATGATTTGATCTCGGCGGATAATGAATTCGCTTGAGTGCCTAACTTATCAATCTGAATCTGGTAATCCGCTATCTCTTTTTCGAGAGCCTTTATATCCGCGGTCCTCTGATCGATCTTAGCTTGGATCTGCGTAGCTGTTTCCGTTTGAGCGTCCACGGAAAGTGGAGAGCTGAATGAAAGGTCAATCAGGACGGATGCAGCGCAGAACAAAAGAGACAAGTAAAAAACCGACAGGCTTGAAATTCGCTTGTGTGTTTGCTTGCGTACTTGCGTACTTGCGCCCTGCATACTCATTTCTCTCTTATTTTAGCAGATTGCAGGCGATTTCTATACGTTTCAAGGATTCTTCTTTGCCGAGGATGAATGCTGAAATGAAAGGGTCTGGAGATTTTTCTAGTCCAGTCAAGGAAGTGCGCAGCGGCCACAGTACGTCTCCCCTACTGTTCGCTTCTGTATAAGGCCAGACTGCATTCTTGATATTTTCGGCTGAGAAAGAATTTTCAGGGATCGTAGATATGAGCTTTTTCGATTCAAGGAGATGTTTCAAAGCGGATTCGGCGCTGGGATTCTTTTTCCAGAGAAGCATTTCTTTTGGATAAATAGGAGTTTTTTCTATGAATGACAATTCACCCGAAACTTCAAAGAATTTGGGGATATCTCCGAAGGTATGAGTCTTGTCGCGAACCAGAGGTAGAACGCGCGATAGCACTTCCCTATTATTTGAATCGTTCAATAGCCAGGCCGGAATAAGAGCCTTTGCGCGCTCTATGAATTCATCATCGTTCAATTTCAAAAGATATTCTCGATTGAACCATCGCATCTTATTCTCATCGAATATTGCCGAAGCCTTTTGGACTCTCTCGAATGAGAACTGCTTGATGAGGTCATCCATGCTCAGAATCTCCTTTTCATCGACAGGATGCCAGCCGAGCAGAGCCAGATAATTCACGACTGCTTCAGGCAAATATCCCCTATTCCGATATTCAGTTATGGGTAAAGAACCGTTTCTCTTGGATAATTTGGAACGGTCTGGAGCTAGAAGGAGGGGTATGTGCACGAATTTAGGCACTGGTAAACCCAATGCTTCGTAGATGAGTATATGCCTTGATGTGTTTGAAATATGATCTTCTCCTCGGATGATATGAGTGGTACCGATCTCGCCATCGTCGACGACAACCACAAAATGAAAGATCGGTTCAGTCAGGCTTCTGGCGATGATGAAATCTCCGAATTGGGTCGTGTCAAAAGTGATCGGACCACGGATGAGATCATCAAAAACTACTTTCTTATTGGGATTTCGGAAGCGGATCACTTCGCTTCTATCCCCTGCTTCAATAGGAGTTTCTTTTGAAACGTACGCTTTGTCTGAATCGATCAATTTCTTGATAAGTTCGCCATAGATAGCGGTTCGATCTGATTGTCTATAAAATGCATCGTAATCTAGACCCAGCCATTTCAAGCTGTCGACTATATTGTCCTCATACTCCTTTTTCGAGCGCTCCTTGTCGGTATCCTCGATCCGGAGAACAAACTTACCTTTGTTCTGTCTAGCAAAAATATAGGCAAATAGTGCGGTTCGATAATTGCCAGCGTGTAAAAAGCCAGTTGGAGATGGGGCAAATCTGGTGATGATATTCATGGGAATGATTATAGCATTTATGCAACGTAATGAATAAACCGGCTATTTGCCGGTTTATTCATAGAGAGATGTCGCTGTTGAATTATCCCTTGATCTCTGCATTCGCAGCAGTTGTAGCGTGGAAGATGGACATGATGATATGTCCGCTTGCATCTGTTAGAGGAAGATCTTTGACTGCATCGAACTTCTTGTCTCCATCGTCATTATAAAGTACCGCATAATATAGTCCGCCATCTATGGTCGGCTTGGTCAAGGTGACTTTACCGGGATTGGTTCCCGCATCAAAGTAAGCTGATCCGATAATATCACCAGGCTGTCCGGCATTATCTTTGCGTATAACCACCCATCCAGCCTTTGCCAGCTGAACGCTCGATAGATTAACTACGTTACCAGGAAATTGATCCTGCAAGATAACTCGATTTACGACCTGTACCGGAGTAGTCACAGGAGGGGTTTGATCTGGAGTTTCGGTAACAACAGTCTTTTTGCTGCCGAAGACGAAGATCCCGATCACAATAAGAGCGATTATTACCACGACGGTCACTACCCACTGCCATGTCTTGATACCGTTCTCGATAGGTGTTGGTTCCATGTTTATAATTGACGATTAGAGCTTATAAATACGACTGGTTTAATACATCGCCATTATAGCACATAATTGTAAAAAGTGTGCAAGTTGTAAGCATTGCAGCACCTATTTTTCGTGCTTTAAAGCAATGTCGAGAATGGCGTCAGCTATCTTGTCTGCGCTATCCGGCCTTGAAAAAGCCTTGGCATGATCTCTCATGGTCTGAGAAATAACAGGGTTATCGTGTATACGATTGATCTCCTCGATCAGGATATGTGCTCCGAGATTGTTTTCCTCGATAACTGAAGCTGCTCCGGTCTGTGCATAAGTAAGAGCATTCGTAGTTTGATCATGACTAACAGAAGGAGGTAATGGAATGATGATAGATGGCAAACCCCAGCTGGCGATCTCGAATATCGTCGAACCGGCACGAGAGATGACGATTTCTGCAGTTCCCGCTGCCATGCGCAGATTGAGCTCATTCAGATATTCCATCGGATGATAGCGCGAAGCATGACTATTGTCTTTCAAGATCACGGAAGAAGTGGCTTTAACTTCTTCTATATTGGCTTTGCCTGTCTGATGGATGATCTGAAAACGCTCAACAAGATCGGATAGGGTCTGTAAGATGACGTTATTGATCGCTACGGCTCCTTGTGACCCGCCAAGGATCAAGATGACTGGGATACCCTCTTCAAGGTGAAGCAATTCATAGGCTCCAGCAATGAGGGGCTTTGCAATCTCCTTCCTGACCGGATTTCCTGTATATGCGATCTTGTTCTTGTCTGTATTGAAATATTGGGCAGCCCCGGGATATGAAATGGCGATCTTTTCGGCGAACTTCCCTGCCCAGGAATTGACTCTACCCGGCTTGCCATCCGATTCGTGGATGATAGTCGGAATGCGCAAGATCCTAGCTGCCACCAAAGCCGGGAAGCTGCCAAATCCGCCCTTCCCAAAGACGACATCGGGATATAGGATGAATACTTTGAAAAGCGCCATGATACAACCAAAGAAGGTCTTGAATATATCGATAACATTCAGAATGGAAAAATATCTTCTGATCTTTCCAGCCATGATAGGCATGTATTCGATCTCGTTGTCGAAAAGAGCACGGGGATTGTATTCTGAGGGAGCCATGAAATAGAGCAAAGGCGGCAATATCCTCCTTTCTTTTGCATGCTCGCGGACTGCTTGAGCTACTGCAATGATGGGATAGAAATGGCCGCCTGTTACTCCGCCCGTGAAAAGGATTTTCATGGGCTCAATTATACTACTGTTTTAGATCTTTTGCCTGTTGAAAAGCATATACAAGACCGTTCCGAATAACACAAGGATGATAAGGATGGCAACCCAGCCCCAAGGGACATTGCCCAGTGAGAATATAGCTGCGGCTGTCTGAGCCTGAGGCGCAGGCGTTGCTGAAGCTTGAGCAGTGGTCGTTGTCTGGCTTGATTGAGCCTGCGATCCGCTATTGTTCTGTGATTGAGTCTGAGTCGTGCCGCT
The DNA here is from genome assembly GCA_903825415.1 of uncultured bacterium. GTDB lineage: Bacteria > Patescibacteriota > Minisyncoccia > Phycocordibacterales > PALSA-1337 > C7867-002. Next base: position 17,256 of record CAIKAN010000063.1, on the reverse strand, counting down.
CTGATTTGTTTGACTTTGAGTCTGAGTAGTAGGGCTGGTAGGCGTTGAAGCATAAGCTAGGCTGCTTGAAACGTTCCTGACTGCCAATTGATTGCTGCAAGCATGTGTGCCAGTTTTGCCATCAGCGGATGTAACACTGACAATGGCGCTTTTCTGTCCAGAAGAGCTATAGTATTTTGTGACTGAACTCTGGCTACCTGAAAGGCTGTCTGATCCTGACCAAGAATACGTATATGGAGCGATGCCACCAGTCACTTCTGCTGACCAAGTGATAGGCTGATTGACAGTGGAAGTCATAGGATCGGCATAACAACCGATATCTAGCGTATTTTGCGTGTTATTGTTATAGGTTACGTACTGAGTAGGATAAGAGTAGGCTTGCTGATTATAACCTTGGTAATATGAGTCCGAGATCTGCACAGAATTAGTACAATTCTGTGTAATAGTCTGATTGCCAGACGTTACAGTGACGCTTCCATATTTATACCCATTCGAATAGTAGAGCTTGGAAACAGAAGAGCTGTAACCATAGAGCCCATCGGTGCCCGACCAGCTATAGTTATATGATCCGGTGCCACCACTAGCCGAGGCAGACCAAGTCACCTGACTGCCGGTATAGGAAGATGCGACATTGGAGTAGCATGATACTTGAAGATTCTGGTACTGCTGATATTGGGGGTATTGCTGGTACTGCTGGTACACAGGATATGACTGAGTTTGGTACTGCTGTTGATATACAGGATAGTAAACAGGAGTAGGAACCTGGACCTGTTGTATGACCGGAACAGGCTGAGGGACAGGGTATGCATACACTTGAGATTCCGGATACATCTGAGCTATGGTTATCGGACGGAAATGATTGTAACTTCCTCCATTATAGCCATCATAGCCAGCTTTTGCTGTGCTAGGAATGACAGACATAGCTCCAAAAAAGGCCGTGATCATGATCATGCCTGTCAGTACTAGATTCTTTTTTGAGATTATTGATTTCATAAATAAATGTTTAAAGATTAAATATATCGTTATATTAAGCCATATATCCGATTGTTTGTATTTCTGAGTCTAACAGCACCATTCTATACTATTAAATACTAATTGTCAAGCACAAGTGTTATATCTTATATACGCGATATATATGACTCCTGGTCCAGAAATCCGTCCGATAGGAATTATCGGTGATTACCGTAGCCGTGCTGGTTGCCAGAATAGCCATTATTATTTCCGTACCCGTTCTGATAACCGTAATTATTGCCATAATATCCATTCCCATAGCCATTGTTATAGCCGTAATTTGAATTGACTAAATACATATTTGAAACACTAGTAGAATTGAAATGATATGGCTGATATGAATATCCATAGCTATATCCGCATCCTGAGTAGCAACCACCATATCCAGAATAGCCATTGTTATACCCATAACCTTGATTGTAATAGTTACCGTAGGAAGATGAGTACATATTCGCAGCTGAGACCTGTCCATCATAGTATCCGTAGTCATACCCACCGTCATAATATTGAGCCAGCGAAACAGAAGGAATTGCAGAAAAAGCCACAAATAGGGCTATGATCGAGCCTGCTATCGAATGGCTGATTAATTTGGTTTTGATAAATGAATACATGATGATGTGTTGTTATGGCTATTAATGATGTAGATTTCTGGTATTCATTATTCTATAGTACTACTTTGTAAAAGTCAAGGGGTTTGGGATTTCGGGAGGTCGGACCTCCAGATTTCAAGAACGACCTCCTATGCCATTTTGTAATCCCAAATTCACCGATCGCTGCATAATGCTTTTTTGTTCCGTACCCCTTATGGATCTCAAAACCATAATTTGGATATCGCATGGCAAGCTTGTTCATCAATCTATCTCTCGTAACCTTGGCGCATATAGACGCCAGGGCTATAACCATCTTCTTTTCATCACCTTTAATGATAGTTTTCTGGTTGCAATACTCAGCCGGCGCTTTCAGTCCTCCATCGAGAAGGACAAGGCATTTTGCCGGCTTAAAATTCAAGGCCTCCAAAGAGGAGGCTAGAGCGCTCTTGATTGCGTGCGAAAGACCCTTCGTGTCGATTACCTCGTTACTTTTAAGAGTTACGTGAAAATCTATATCCCCTCTGTTCTTTGCCTGCTTGATTTTAAAAAACCACTCTTCCCTTTTCTTTTCGCTTAGCTGCTTTGATTCTTTTACTCCCTTGAATAGTTGGCTGGCGGTTGGCTTAAGAAATGCGAAAGCGCCCACGGATACTGGACCTGCCAAAGGACCGCGTCCAGCTTCGTCGATGCCGATGAGGATAAGTTTCGATGGTGTCATAATTCAATTATATATTAAGTCATACGTTTGTACTCGCACTTCGCCGCAAGACATGTGTTTCCATGCTCGAGGACGAGGCATTTCCTTGCACGACCAGCATTTTCCAAAGTTAAAGTCCGTGCATGTCCGAGAGGTCTTTGACTTTGTGAAAATGCGGAGTGCAGGGAAATGACCCCGCAGAGCATGGAAACACATGTCTTGCGGCGAAGTGCGACAGTGCGATGGAAAATATGGGGAGAATCTCTTATACTAACCTCATGCCCCGCTTTATCCATCTCCATACGCATTCTCATTATTCCTTGCTGAATGCGCTCCCCAAGATCGATGAGCTGGTCGCAGAGACCAAGAAGCTTGGAATGAAGGAGCTGGCGCTCACTGATAATGGAAATATGTATGGCGCTATCGAGTTCTACAAATATTGCAAGAAGAAAGAAGTGAAGCCTATCATCGGTGTCGACTTCTATGTCGCCGCTAGGTCTCGCAAAGACATGCAGGCGGGGATCGACAATAGACGTTCCCGATTGGTCCTATTAGCCATGAATGAAATTGGTTACAAGAATCTTTTGAAACTCGTCACTGCTTCGCAATTGGAGGGCTTCTATTATAAGCCGAGGATCGACCGCGAATTATTAGAGCAGTTAAATGAAGGGCTGATCGCTATCTCACCTTCATTTTCTGGTGAAATAGCTCAGCTCCTTAAAAGCCGAAATCAAGACAAGGCCGATGATGCCACAGTATTTTTCAAGAAAGTCTTTGGCGACCGATTGTATATTGAAATAACCAGGCATGAAGAGATCGAAGGCCATAACGAGAATATGAAGACGCTCGTTACCTTTGCGCGCAAGAAGAATATCCCTATAGTTGCCGCTCACGATGTTTACTATTTGCATCCGGAAGATCGTTTAGCTAGAGAGACTTTGATCAAGGTGAATAGCCATGGCGAGGCTGGCGATAGGAATTCGAGCGATGATGAAGATGACTTCTCTTTCATTTCACCGGAAAGGGCCGAGGAATTATTCAGGGACTTGCCTGATGCAATCGAAAATACTGGAAAGATTGCGGATCTGTGCAATCTCGAATTGAATCTAGGTAAATGGGTCTTTCCTAATTACATCGTAGAAAGCGGCAGGTCATACGACGATGAATTGAGATATCTCGTGATGAAAGGCTTTGAAAAGCGAAATCTTGATATCAATGACAAAGAATTGATCGACCGAGCCGAATATGAATTGGAAGTCATCAAGAAGAAGGGCTATGCGCCATACTTCCTGGTGGTATCCGATCTTCTTCATTTCGCTCATGAGAATCACATCCTCACTACGATCAGAGGATCAGTCGCCGGCTCTCTTGTTACGTATCTGGCCAATATCACGAATGTGAATCCTATAGCTTATAAACTGCCTTTCGAGCGCTTTCTCAATCCGGAAAGGCCTTCGGCTCCCGATATCGACATGGACTATGCCGATAACCGTCGAGATGAGATGATCGACTATGCCCGCAGGAAATATGGGCATGACAACGTAGCGCAGATAGGTACATTCGGTACGATGATGGCCCGCGGCTCCGTTCGAGATGTCTCCCGTGCGCTAGGTTTTCCCTTTGATGTCGGAGATAGGATCTCCAAAATGATCCCTATGGGATCGCAAGGATTCCCTATGACTCTCGATCGCGCCCTCCAAGATGTACCCGAATTGAAAAAGATCTATGACGAAGAGGAGGATACAAAGAGGATAATCGATCTGGCGAAGAAGATCGAAGGTTGCGCCCGCCACATCTCCGTGCATGCCGCTGGTGTGGTCATCGCTCCGAGACCGCTCGTCGATTTCTCCCCTTTGCAGTTCGATACGAAAGGTGAGAACAAGATCATTACTCAATATGATATGCACGCCGTCGAAGACGCCGGCCTGCTGAAATTCGACTTTCTGGGGATCCGCAACCTCGCTATCTTGGCGGATGCCGTCGAGCGCGTGAATAAGATCGAGAAAGTATCGATCGATATCGAAGATATCTTATTGGACGATAAAAAGACTTTTGAGATGCTAGCCAAGGGAGAAACTATCGGTTTGTTCCAATTGAACGGCACTGGTATGACCAAGTTCCTAGTCGATCTCAAGCCCTCTACTATTCACGATATCAATGCCATGGTGGCGCTCTATCGTCCAGGTCCAATGGAATCGATCCCTCAATACATCGAGCGCAAGCATGACCCTACCAAGATCAAATATCTCGATCCGAGAATGAAGACGATCTTGAATACATCGCATGGCGTGATCACCTATCAGGACGATGTCATGATGATCGCTATAAAGCTCGCTGGCTACAGCTGGCTAGAAGCCGATAAGCTCCGCAAAGCCATGGGCAAAAAGATCCCAGCTGAGATGCAAGGCGAAAAAGACAAGCTCCTCAAAGGATTGGCCGCCAATGGCATGACAGAAAAGAAAGCCATGGAATTATGGAAACTTATCGAGCCTTTTGCAGCCTATGGTTTCAATAAAGCCCATGCAGCCAGTTATGGCAAGGTGGCCTATCAGACGGCTTACATGAAAGCCAATTATCCAGAGATCTATATGTCCGCAGTTCTTACGGCTGAATCTGGAAATATCGAGATGATCGCAGAGATAGTCACTGAATGCAAGCGCATGGGGATACCGGTTTTACCGCCCGACGTCAATGAAAGCTACAGTCAATTCACGGTCATAAAGATTGAGACAACGGGTCCATCAAACATCGATTCTAGTGTGAATACGAATGAAGCCATACTGAAATTCCATTATCGCATCCGCTTCGGCCTAGTGACCATCAAGAATTTCGGTCAAGGCATCTCTACAGCGATCATCGAAGAACGCAAGAAGAATGGCAAGTTCAAATCATTGGTTGATTTTCCCGATCGAGTGAAAGATCGCAATCTGAATAAGAAATCTCTGGAAGCACTCATCAAATCTGGGGCGCTAGACTGCTTCGGTGAAGACCGTGGCGTGATGTTGGCTAATATCGAGCTGCTTTTAACTTTCAACAAAGAGAGTAGCAAGCAAGATTCTAATCAGGATTCCCTTTTTGGCGGAATGGCTGACGCGTCTACTGTTCCGACTTTGCGCTTAAATGATGCTCCAAAGATCGATATCAAAGACAGGCTGGCCTGGGAAAAAGAACTGCTGGGTTTGTATATTTCCGGTCATCCGCTGGAAAAGTATCGAGATGTCATCATTAAGAAGGATATAGATATCAAGCGAGCTTTGGAGACCAAGAAAGACGGCGATTCGATCATCTTAGGGGTCATTATAAATGAAGTACGAGTAGTGCAGACAAAGAATAATGAGACCATGGCTTTTGTGACGATCTCTGATTTCTCTGGCTCTGCAGAAACGGTGGTTTTTCCAAGAACATATCGTGAATTCCGCGAACTGATTCAACCTGATAAATGTTTAGCTATCAAAGCGGTCGTTAATAGCAGAAACGGAGACAAGGGATTCGTTATAGAGAGGATGAAGGGGCTGTAAGGATATTCACGATTTCATCCGCAAGAATTTTCAATTTTCAAATTCCAATTTACTATTAGTTTGCAAAAGATGGAATATGGCCCTAACGAAAATGGCACGCTCGGGAGGCGTGCCTGTAAGGGAGCTCGGAATCACCCTTAGTGATAGCATGGAGGCCGGTCATTTCGGTAAACCGGGAGTATGGGATCACCAGAGGGGCGAGTTGAAATCCTACTGTTCCCCAGAAGGTGATCTCCGTGTCCTCCGGAACGATCCGCCTTTCTTTTCTCGGCAGCACCGCTCGGGCTTCGCCGTCCGACCTCATCTCTCCTTGATTCTGCATTGCTCTTCATTTTTATTCCCTTCGTATATTGATGCAAGACGTATATTTGTTCAAAACCAGTGTAATGATATCATCATATAAGGTGAATTGTCAAATTATGAGAAATTATCCAGCTAAGATATAATATCCAATTATGATTTACGATCTCGCAATTTTAGGAGGAGGACCTGCCGGAGTCGCTGCGGGAGTCTATGCTTCAAGAAAAAGATTGAAGACTATTTTCATCACCAAAGATTGGAATAGTCAGAGCACAGTCTCAGAGGGCATAGAGAATTGGATTGGCACTGTGAAAATATCCGGCTTTGAATTTGCCAAGAATCTGGAGAAGCATCTCAAAGCTTACGCGGGCGATTATGTGGATATCCATGAAGGAGAATCTTGCGAGAAGATCGAGAAAACAGGCATGACATTCAAGGTAAAGACGTCCAAAGGTGAATATGAGGCCAAGACTATTTTGATCGCCACAGGAAGCAATCGTCGGAAATTAGAAGTCAAAGGCGCTGATAGGTTAGAACACAAAGGCCTCACATATTGCGCGTCATGCGACGGTCCTATCTTTGCCGATCAGGATGTAGCGGTCGTAGGCGGAGGCAATGCCGCCTTCGAGAGCGCTTCCCAATTATTGGCTTATTGCAAGACCGTGACCCTCATCAATCGTAGCGATAAATTCAGGGCTGATCCTTCTACCATCGAAGCAGTCAAGAAAAACCCGCATCTTAAGATTATTACCAATGCAGTGCCAAAGGAAGTGAAGGGCGATTCATTCGTCAGTGGATTCACCTACACGGATCTGAATTCGAACAAAGATGTGGAATTGAAAGTCACGGGCATATTCGTAGAGATCGGTTCGATCCCGACTACTTATTTCGTTAAAGATCTGGTAAAGCTGGATTCCGTGGGTCATATCATAACCAATCCGAAAGATCAGAAGACATCCATTCCAGGTATCTGGGCAGCCGGAGATTGCACTGATGGCTTATACCACCAGAATAATATCGCCGCAGGGGACGGCGTTAAAGCTTTGGAAGATATCTACTTGTTCCTGAAGGCGAAATAGAGCATTTTCCCCACAAACCCTTCTCTGCTTCTTTGGCTTGCTTCTCAATATCCCTGAATTGTTTCTGGAATCGATACGGCGTGCCAACGGTATATTCATAAGCATAGCCTTCTCTGATTAGAAAATCATTCACGAATAGACCATCGTCTCTATAAGCGAAAAGCAGATATCGCCCATATTTGTCGTGCGCTTCCCTATCCGGATTAAATATCAGCTCGACCTTTTTGCCTATCAATAAGCTCTTGGCTTCAGCTGAAGCTTCGGGGCCATAGCATTCAACCGGTTTTCTAGGATCGACAGTTTCGGGGGTATTTATACCTAATAATCTCACAGTTATATCTCTACCATCGACATGTGCCTTGAACGTATCGCCGTCCACAACATAGGTCACAGGATAATATAGATTCGGATCGATATTGATGGGAAGGCTCGAAGCCCGAGATGAATATATCCAGACGCATACGATGATCAAAAGCAAAGCACCGACTAAGATGATCAGCCATTTTGACTTCTTCATATTCAGTTATACAATGACGAATTATTTGGAGCGCTACGGAAAATCTTCTCGCCGAAAGTATAGCATCTACCCTCGCTATTGCGGCAAGGGTTTGTTTTGATCTCTAATGCTATATCCAACCGCAAGAAGGATGATGACGATTATGGCGGCTAGAGCCATCACTAGCACATATATATGGACATTATCGAACAATCCGGGTTTGGTGGTATCCGAGATTACAACTGGAGGAACTGAGCCTAAAGTGGCAGCTTCAGCAGTCTTAGTGAAGACGAATGCTTGGCTTCTCGCTAGGATCTTTCCGGAGTTATTGACCGAGGCTGTATAGACGGTATGCTGGCCTGAATCAAGCTCTTTGTCCATCGTATACTGCCATTCTCCATCGCTATTCGCCTTCACGGTCACAATGGTAGGTGTGCTGTAGATATAGATGGTCACATAGCTATTCGGCAATGCCTTTCCTGTTATAGCGACTTTCTTATCCTCAGTAAGCTTGACTTGGGCGACCTTATAGACAGATGTCACTGGGGCTGTCGTAGAAGCCGGCTGTTCTGGCACCACTCTGACCAAGGTTGTTTGTTTTGGATCGAATCCTAATAAGACCTTTTGTCCGGCTGTGACGGTCTGTCCGTTATAGACGCTCACCGGGCTCGGCTTTATAGGATCGATATGATAGACATTCTTGGAATCGTAATCGGAGATGCCGTCCTTATTGGTATCCTTAAAGAGCAGATCACCGCCTTGAGCCTTCATAGCCTTTGAATTATCAGCGATCGTAACTTTCAAAGCATCGAGCTCCTTGGTCACGCTTCCTGACTCGTATATTGCCGCAGTCGTAGAAGCTGTGTTTTGTGCGGTAGCTTTGGTCCGGATATCGCGTAGACCCAGTGAAATATCGGCCTTGAGCGCTAAAATCTGTTCAGGAGTGATGGCAGTCAATCCAGCTAGTCTTTCGTCGATCTTAGCCAGCAAACCTTCACGAATGTTACTGAGCTCTTGCGTGGTGGTAGCAAGATCTACTGGATCAGAATCCTTTAAGACTGAAGCGATAGCATCATCTATTATCTTGATCAACGAAGCCTTCGCATCATCTATAGCGGTCTTTGTCTCGTCGACGACTTGAGAGATGTCCTGGATCTTGATGATTTCCGGTGAAGTCGTAGCCTGAACAATTGTGACCGGCGAACTAGTTGCAGTCACTGCCGCAGAAGACGATGCGTTTACAGCAACACTCATTGGCACCGTCGGTATCGTGCTTACAGACGGATTAGAAACTGCGACATTGAGCGTACTAGTTGATTGAACCATTGGAGACGTCCTTACACCAAGAAGATATGTGTAATTTGAGCATCCAGTCCCGGACTTACAAGCCTGGACTCCATAATCATAAGAGACTCCGGCAGCCACGGTATTATCCGTGAAGGTTGTAACGTTAGCGCCGATTATCTGATACAGGGAAGCAAAAGCGCTCGACGCGGATGTAGATAGCTTCCTTTCGATAATAAATTTATCTTCATTATTGGCGTTATCGGTCCATCTCAAGGAGATCGAACTGGCTGTCGGTGTTCCATTGATGGAAAGACTTGTCGGAGCCATGGGAACGGTCGAAGTTGATGTGGGCGCCGTTGTCGTTGCGGTTACGATAGTCGTCGTCGCCGTAGTCGGGCATCGTGACGGCGTCGAAACCGTAACGGTCGCTCCCGTAGAGGTACCGTAAGCATTCTTTGCAAAAACCGTATAATAATAATTGCTTGTCATGGCCGCACTTGTATCGTAATACACCAAGGCAGTAGTAGACCCTATCGATGAGCCATTTCGATATATCTTGTAAGAGCTTGCATAGCTTGCAGCAGACCAGCTCAAGCCCACATGATAATCTCCGCAGGAGCCAGTAGAGGCCCTGAGGTTCGTCGGAACAGTCGGAGCAATGGTTGTAGAATAATTGGCCCCTCCTACCGTACCAGTAGTAGTAGCCGTAGTTGTATTCAGAGGCACTATGCCCGAAAGATAGGCATAAGCGGAGCACCCTGTGCCAGAAAGGCAGGCTTGAATGCGATAATCATAGGAGACGCCAGATACGACGCTATTATCAGTATAAGTCGTAACATTCGCTCCGACTATCTGATACAAGAATGCATAAGCGCTCGAGGCGGATGTAGATAGCTTCCTCTCGATATTGAATTTATCTTCATTGGAAGAATTATCTGTCCATCGTAAAGGTATAGAAGTCGCGGTCACCGTTCCATTCAAGGAAAGACTAGTGGGGGCTGCTGGAATAGTCGAAGTTGCTGCATAGCATGCTGCTGGTGTGGCTCCAGATGCTGTTGCTGCAGAAGATGTGCCTACTGAATTATATGCGTAGACCTTGTATGAGTATGTAGTTGAATATGGCAAGCTTGTATCGATATATCCAAGATTCGTTGTCGTATATATACGATAATCACCACGATATACCCTGTATTCGCTTGCACCACTTGAGGCCTGCCAGCTCAAAGAGATAGAAGTGATACCGCATGCTCCAGAAGATGCTACGAACCCTGTAGGCGCTGGCGGGACAGCGGTCTGAAGAGGCGCCACCCCAGCTGTAGTGGGTACAATGATGCCAGTAAGATATGTATAATCGGAACAATTCACTCCTGCGCATGCCTGAACGCGATAGTCATAAGTCGTTCCCGGAACAGCTGACGTATCAGTATAAGAAGTTATGTCGGTCCCTACGGTCCAGACGGTATATGCATAGCCGTTAGCGGTTGTGAGCTTCCTTTCTATATTGAATTTATCTTCATTAATCGAATTATCAGTCCACTTGAGCTTGACTGAAGTTGGGGCAGGTGACCCATCAACCATCAGATTTGAAGGGATTGCTGGAATGACAATGGTCGAACAAGCCGCTGGAGCGCTGGCACTAGTTGTCACCGCGGATGAATCCCCGCCGGTATTATAAGCCACAAGGCTGTACGAATGAGCGGTTCCAGCCGTCAATCCGGAATCGGGATGCGATAGGCCAGTGCCGTCGCTGATAGACGCGCCATCGCGGGACAATCTATATCCGGCAGCTCCGGTAACAGATGGCCAAGAGAGATAGATAGTACCGGAACCGCAAACATTTGGTGTAGCATTCAAGCTTGTAGGCGCCGATGGAGCGGCCATAGGAGTCTGGGCTGGTGGTGTAGTGTCTCCGGGAGGAACCGTGGTGTCACCAACTTGCGCTAACAAAGAAGCCTTCGATAGAAATGATCGATCGAGCGTAGAAGAGAACATGGTCACAAAAGCGATCATCAAGGTGAATGCTGCAAGAGCTTTCACTTCATTGCCAATCTTTGAAAATGGATTCTTCATGATGATTTCTATTTATTATTAATTGGAAATGCTATGACAAAATGAGAACCGACGCCTTTTATGGATTCAAGCAGGATCTTTCCTCCCATGTCTTTTATTATTCGTGCAGTGATCCAGAGGCCGAGTCCTGTGCCACGGATATCCTCTGTTTCCTTGGTCCTAATGCGATAGAATTTCTCGAATAGATGCTCCCTTTCTTCAGCGCTTATACCCAAACCTGTATCTTCCACGCGAATGAAAAGCTGTTTATTCTCTATATATTCGCTCACTCGAATAGAGCCTTTGATGGTGTATTTCACAGCATTGCCTATGATATTGACGAATACTTGTTTCAGTCTGTCTTTGTCGGCGAGTATTGACCTATTTCCTTCTGCTTTGGATACATCAAGCGATAAAGCGAGACCTTTGTCTTCAGCCTGCTTTTTGAAAGATGTCGCAACTCCTTGCAATATCTCCTGCGGATCGATCTGTTCCATTTTGAATGACATCTTCCCTTGCTGGATAGTAGAGACATCTAGAATATCCGCAATCAATGAATTTAGGTCCTTCGCCGATGAATCTATCTTTACGGCATAATCCTTGGTGACTGGAGTCAGCTCTGGCGCTTCGCATATATACTCAGCATAGCCGCGGATGATCGATAGCGGAGTTCTCAATTCATGGGAGGCCATAGAGATGAAATCCTCTTTCAATTGATCGACTTCCTGCAGCTTCTTGTACAGATCGATATAGTCGACAATCTTCGAATGGCGGAGGAAAAGCATGATTATGACGGCAATGACAACCATGAGCAAAATCAGACTGGCATCGATTTCATCTTGAATGGCCTTATCTGCGGCTGAAAGGGCTTGTGTGGTCATAACCACGCCAGAAATGTTACCGTTGGCATCGGTAATAGCTCGGGCTGTACTGAACATCCTTTCGCCGTTCTGTGAGAATTCATAAGTGATCGAGTGGGTGGGATCGCCAGTTGCAAGAGCGTATAAAAAGTCGGCTTGTGGATCGGCCCGACCGATCTCATTCTGGAAATTCGAAGCTGCTATCACATAGGCATCATGTATCCTAGCTGAATTATCATCGGCTACTGGAGCTTTTTTGATTATCCTGAAGTTCTTCATGGTTTCGTTATCAGCCATGATATTTTTGATCTGTTTGTTCAGGTAGTCTGTATCAGACATGCTGTCAGCTGCAAATGATACGAAGGTATCCTGAAGAGAGCCCACACGTACATTGACCAATCGATTCTCCGCGTCATTAGCGATACCGATGAATCGGTCAGCCATAAATACAAAAGCGCCGATCGTGATCGCGGCGACGATAAATGTATATATGAGCTGAGGATTGCTCTTTATCTTCTTAAGGCCCTTTCCGATATTTGAAAAGAGAGCGTTGAACATATTCGCTTGCCTCAATTGTAGCGCCGTTGAGCGGTGGAGTCTATGGGATAAGTGGGATAGCGGATTTGCGGAGAGGGGGAGATTCGAACTCCCGAGGAGCTTGCGCCCCTGCCACTTTTCGAAAGTGGTGCATTCGACCACTCTGCCACCTCTCCTTTGGTCAAACGCTAATACCATAACACTTTTTGCGATTTTCTCAAATAATGCTAATATCATTCTGTTAACCGGCCCTATCGTCTAATGGTTAGGACACGGCCTTTTCAAGGCTGTAATCGGGGTTCGACTCCCCGTAGGGTCACACACGACAACTAATGTATAATCAATGTATGACTAAACAGAAACCGGCAACCGGTACATTGCATGACATGCCTGCTGATTTAAAAACGGCGCTTAATATCGATCGTATAGCTCACGCTACCTGGGTAGATATCACACCTCTCGCTCGCAATGAATGGATCTGCTGGATCATCTCCGCGAAACAATCAGAAACACGAAGCCGCCGGATCAAAGTGGGGTTATCAAAGCTTAGGAGCGGAATGAGACGACCTTGTTGCTGGGCCGGCTGTATTCATCGCTAAGAATTCTCTGAATCGAAGAATTCATCGCCTTTTTCGCTGTAAATATACTTTCGATATCGTCAGACATAATACTTGACACATACTCATATTGTTAGTATACTGTCTCTGGTATATGAAAGTCCTTTTACAGAGCCTTTCGCTCTTCCCTGCAGACCTACTGCTCGGAACTAAGCGTCTGGTCAAAGAAGTCAAAGAAAGCGGATTTGACGGGCTGGAGCTCATCAACTTCTCTCACCGTGGCCTAGCCAAGATTCTGGAAATGGCAGAGCGGTGCAGAGACGAAGGATTGGAGTTCCATGCTCATCAGCTCTGGGGTTATAGGCAAAACCCAGCGCTCTGGGTCAATAAAGCTTTCCGACTCGCCAGACTGATCCCGCTAGATGGTTCAAACCTGATAGCACAGTTCGGCGACCATCTCGACGTCCCCATGGTCGTTTACAGCGATCATATGAGGGAAGCCTCTTCAACACCCGGCATGTGGGTCCAAACATGCTGCACGCACCATAAGGGACGGCCTGCCGTTCCATACTCCGTATTCAAGAGCACGGTTTTGGAGCGAGGCATTCCCTTGGTGTTCGATAACCAGCACCAGCTGGAATATCGAAATGACCTCATCAGCATCAGCGAGCTTCCCATGGACTCTGACGTGCTTTTCGACCAGGTTTCGGAAGATTGGTCAACCTTCAGGCACCTAATCCGGGAAATCCACCTCTGCGACTTCGACCAGTCGCTGGGACCAGAGCGAGGCAGGAATGTCCCTCTTAGTCAAGGAAGGTTCCCTCTCGTTCGATTCATCGAAATGGTCGAATGCTCAAACTGGGACGGCTTCGTTGTCCCAGAGGTTAAACCGAATGTCCTTGGCAATCTTAGCTCACGCTCGCGCGCAAAGTTCTTACACGCTTTGAGCGATCAGGTCAGAGATCTATTGTGAGACTCTCTGATGACACACACAACAATTTACCCGCAGCCGCACTCAATGGCTGCGGGTTTATCATATACAGGAATATCCATACAGAGTAAGCTGAAACCTTAAAACACTTGCTTTTCTTATCGCTATATGCTATTATTGTCCTCACAAGAAAACAAGTCGAGTTTCTTCAAATTTAAGCAAATCATCATGTCAACAGGAACAATCAAGACTCTTACAGAGAAAGGATTTGGATTCATTGCTCGCGAAGGCGAAGCAAAGGACCTCTTCTTCCACTCTAACGATCTTTCGGGCGTTTCATATAGCGATCTCCGCGTCGGCGACACCGTCAACTTCGAGATCGTCGATGGCCAGAAAGGTCCTAGCGCCAAGAATGTCACTCGCGTATAACATACGCCTGTAAGATTCAAACAAAAACTCCGCTCAAAAGCGGAGTTTTTGTTTGAATCTTTTGGAATATCCTGCTATAGTTGAATATATGCGCGGTTAGCTCAGTTGGTAGAGCATCCCCTTGACGTGGGGAGGGTCACAGGTTCGAATCCTGTATCGCGCACCTCGAATCACTTCGCTCATTTAGGACAAGTATGACTTTAATCATTGATGACTATTCTAGGAATCGAAACTTCATGCGATGAGACCGCCTTGGCTCTCATAGAAACGAAAGGCTCAATAGAGTCGGGCGATTTGGAATGCCGCATCATCGACTCCCTGATCAATTCACAAGCCGAACTGCACAGCGCATACGGCGGTGTATACCCTTCCCTGGCAAAAAGAGAGCATGGAAAGAATCTCATCCCATTACTGGAAAAGATTTTAGGAGCTTTGCCTGCCAGTAAAAAGGAAGCGATTCTAGATTTTTCATTCGCGGATACTCTAGATACATTTCGAGCCGATGTCGGCTCGCAGAATAAGGAACTATTCGAGTGTATGGAACATGCTGAGTTCCTAAAAAATATCCCGGCCATCGATCGGATAGCAGTAACGGAAGGCCCTGGTTTGGAGCCAGCACTATGGGTCGGCATAAATTTCGCAAAGATTCTGGGGACACTTTGGAATATCCCTGTCATACCGATCAACCATATGGAAGGCCATATCATCGGCTCGCTTTTGGAATCAGATGCGCCAAAGGGCAAATGGCAGAAGCTCAAAGGGCTTCCCTTGCCTGCCTTGGCGCTTCTGATTAGCGGAGGGCATACTGAATTGGTGAAGATAGACGGCATAGGCAACTACACCATTCTGGGACAGACAAAAGATGATGCCGTGGGCGAAGCATTCGACAAGACTGCTAGATTACTCGGACTTCCCTATCCGGGCGGCCCTCAAGTCAGCAAGCTCGCTACAGAAGCTAGAGATTCTAATATTCAATTGCATGTGAAGCTGCCTCGGCCAATGATGAATAGCGGCGATGTTGATTTCTCTTTCTCAGGATTGAAGACAGCCGTTCTTTACGCGGTCAGAGATTTGGAAAAAACAGGCGGCTTGAATGAACTAGCCAAGAAGGGCATATGCCGCGAATTCGAAGAGTCGGTTGCGGATGTTCTAGATTCAAAGCTTAGAAAAGCCATGGACTCTATTCAAGCCAGATCGATAATCATCGGCGGCGGCGTGAGCGCGAATGTTTTTTTGCGCCAACGATTCGAAACAACGACCAAGGAATACGGCATCCCCCTATTTATGCCTTCAAGACATATATCAGGCGACAATGCCTTGATGATCGCTTTGGCTGGGATGTTCCATGATGATGTCGTAACGAAACCGCTAAAAGCGCAAGGAACTAAGCGATTATAACCATACTATCGTAATCTACCGCATCATCCTCTTTCACGATTGAGATAAACATCCGGCGGGAAAGGCGTACCGGCTTACAATAACAAGGACTTCCCAATACGGAAGTCCTTGTTATTCGCGAATTAAATATTGACTTAGAATAGCCCTTTCACAAAACCCCAGAAGCGCTGTAAGACTGTGGCATTGCCGACTGAAGCCGTATTGTTACTTGTGCCATTTTGAGCTCCCAGAACCGGACCGATCGGGGCCGTAGTCGTTGCAGGAGTGAAGAAGCTATCATCGGTATTAGTCGTGGAAGCTGCATTATTGACAGGAATCGGTCCTGCCGAAGCATTGGCAGTATTTGCTGCTATTCCAGCTGTGCGAGCCAGCTTATAGGCGTCGATTATAGCGAGATCGCTCTGACTGAGAGTGAGGGGGCTAGCACAAGAGAGCTGATTGATCTTCTTTTGCGTAGTTATATAAACATATCCAGAAGGCTGGTTTGATCCCCAAGGTCCCATGACAGCGCTGAGGTATTTTTGCTGAAAAGCCCTAATGGCAGTTTCAGTTTTTCGATCGAAACTACCATTAACATTGACATCTAACCCTTCAGAATTTTTAAGGAAGATCTGGACTTTTACCACTTGAACAGGGTCATTGGCCCAACCAGTTCCCATGAATGAAGTGATGAGCGGGCAGGTTGTAGTCGAAGGTCTAACATTTAATGTATTTGCAGAAGCAATAACGCCAGTAGAACCTCCTGAAGAATATCCTCCTCCATAAGCATAGCCACCACTTGAACCGCTGCTGATTATTTGAGCAGCTGGGGCTTCTGGCACAACAGGCACCACTGGAATTTCTGGGATAGCGTTATCCTCGCTTCCGTTGGTACCTTGCATGACAGGGATTATGACGCCTCCTTCATTGCCATTGGCTCCTGAATTGTTCGGTATCGTTCGACCTCCTTCATTGCCATTTGCACCTGCATTGAAAGGTATCGTAGCATTTTCATTGTTATTGGCTCCGGAAATAACAGGAATTGTGGCATTTTCTGCGTTATTGGAACCATTTAGAGCTGGAATGGTAGCATTCTCATTGTAATTAGCTCCTGAGACGGCTGGAATAGTGGCTGCCTCAGATGCATTTGAATTCGCAGGTGAAGGAATCGTGGCAGTCTCTGCGTTATTCGCCTGAGTGATAGTAGGGACAGGATTACCTACGTTTACGATGATTCCGACACCGGCACTGACGTCCGCATTGGCCGAAGCAGGAACTAACTGATAGATCCCGAATGTCATTGCAAAAATAGCTATTGATATGGCTGATATTTTTTTCATGGTGATTAGTTATTTAAATTACGAATATCTTGACCCTACCATGTATGGCTAAATAAGTCAATGAATATTATGGTTTATACCGTGTTCTAATGCTAAATAAAAAAACTAAGTATATTGAAGTCAAGTCCGACCAGCACAAAAGTCCCTGAATGAATCAAAGCCATTCTTTGTATTCAATTAACGAGCCTCGTATGGCGT
>CAIKAN010000062.1 GCA_903825415.1 uncultured bacterium | reverse complement strand
ATCGGCCGACCGCTCGGCTCATCCAGCGCCCAAGACGATGACTGGCTCACAGAAAAAAGCGTAGCATGATTAGTGCTACGCTTTCAGTATAGGAGCGCCTCTGGCCATCCTATGTGAGGATAGCAGAGGCTGCTTGCGCTTTGGGCTATTCAGGCCCATTCGAAACGACGACTTTGATGCTAGGAATCAGAGTCCTTGACCGGGCGAAAGGCGTAACTGGCCCATTCGTCGACATGGCTCGAAAGAATGCCGCAGGCATGTTCGTGCCTGCAATGAACCATCCTTCGGGACCACCGGCGATCGCTTGCCAAGAGGGGCTATCCAAGGACGCTGTCCGCTGAAGGTAGTAGTTAAGACCGATCTGCCGTTGGCCTTCAACTTGCACGTGCCATCGACTGTCAGCCGACCAAATCGGCATGTTGATGTAAGGCCGAGTGCTAACGAAGTTTGTTATTCCTGCGACGACCCGTCCGCTGTTATCCAGCTGGTAGAAGGCGGCGAAGTTGGTAAACTCCAGTTCGCTCTTGAAGTAATTCAAGAAAGCGGCGATCTGCACCATGTTCGTGGCATACCAGCCTTCCCTGATGAGTGGCATCACTCGATTCACAGGGTGCCCGGAAATGCTTTCTCCGTTGTGGTAAGCCATGATGATGTTTCCATTAGAGTCCCAGAGCTCCCCGCGAAGAGTCGAGGAGAAGGTCAATGCTTCGCCGCTCGATGTATTCGTCGCAACGTTTCCAACATAGAGAAGCGAATTCGCTGGGTCACTCGACCACAACCTGAAGTAGATCGAGCTGGCCAGAAAAGGCGTCTTATTGCTCCACGACAGGCCCCACCCGATCCTCGAACCTCCCTGGGCGGCGAAATTTCCAGTCGAGTTGGTGCAATCCCAAACCGACAGGTTTGTCGGACAAGAGATGATCTGGCTTCCCCGCAGAATATGCGGAGTATTCAACGCGGCAGGGTCGCGAGTCGTATCGGTTGAAATCTGCCCGACGACTCTTCCCTTATCCAGAAAGGCCATTGCACCCTGCAGACTGGCATCATTGCTGATGCTGCCAGCGGCAGTAATGATGAAGTATTGTGACCGTAATTGCAGCTCTGGAGCTGCAGCGGTAAGACTTTGGATTGCGATGGTACAGCTGGCGAACATCGCCAGAAGAACTGCACAGCGAGCCCAGCTCGCGAGGTAGTTTGTTTTCATTTGTATGCTATTCCGTATTTCAATGACCAATCATCTTCGACCGAAGCCCTTCTAGGCTTCAGATACCGAGTCGAAGATCCTCAATCATTCAATCTGACTTAGTTCTAGCAAGTCCTTGCGTATTTGTCAATAGCCTGATATAATAGGACACGTACAATCTCACATCGCAAAATGCTGTGTGTGGCGACTGTGAGATGGGGAGACCTTCGCTGGTCTCCCCTATTTTTATCTCCATCAAGGTTTAACCTTGATCATACTGGGTTAAACCTTGCATAGCTCCCGTCATCCCCTTGGTCATTGCTCAGAAGTCATCTATAATGATTAATCATGTTGGGTCAGATCACTTTCACAGCAGTCATATATTCTCTAATAGCTGGAGCCGTCCCAGCCTTTGTCTGGCTCGTTTTTTGGCTGCGCGAAGATGCCGTTCATCCTGAACCGCGAGGTCTTATCGCGGCGACATTTATAGGCGGTGTTATAGCTGTAGTAGTCGCAATTTTTGCCGAGAATAGCATCCACGATATCGTCACCGACCAGATGCCTCGCTTTATATCGTGGTTGAGCAATGAGAACTTGAGATATACGCTATGGGCTGCCACGGAAGAGATAGTCAAGATCGTCGCAGTAGCCATCATAGCCTTGAATTCAAGCTACAACGATGAACCAGTTGATGCTATGGTCTATTGTATAACGGTTGCTCTCGGTTTTGCGGCTATAGAGAATACCATGTTCATTCTCGATCCTTTGAGCCATGGAGACATGCTCCTCACCATCAAGACCGGCGGGATGCGCTTCATCGGCGCCACTCTAGTGCATACAGTCTGCTCTGCTCTCATCGGTTTCTCTCTCGGCCTCTGCTTCTATAGGAGAGCGATCTCAAAAGTCATCGCTTTCGTCATCGCTATGATCGCTGCGATATTCCTCCATACGATATTCAATGTCTCGATCGTCGCAAGCAGTGGATCCGTGAATGGCGCTTTGCAGATATTCGTCTGGATCTGGTCAGCGGTGGTAATCATGATAGTGCTATTCGAAGAGATAAAGGCCGTGAAGCCAAAATTGAAAATTGGAAATTAAATAATTGAGAATTGATTGAAAATTGGAATTTGTAAATTGAAAATTCTCGTAATTATACACACCCTTCTACTTTCCATCATGTTATAATATCCGCACCTACTAAAGTAATTTAAAAACTATGTCCAAAGACAAAAGATCATTTTTCGACAGACTGACCGGAGCCGTACGTCTAGACGAAGAAGAGGCTGATACAAAGCCTACGAAGAAAGACGGGAGCCGTGATCTTTCGCCTACGTCATGGATCGAAGAAGAGTCTGAAAAGGAAGGCGAGCTCACGGTAGATGTCTATCAGACCGCCGAGATGATCGTCGTCAAGAGCATGATCGCCGGAGTGCGCCCTGAAGATCTGGAAGTAACGATCACTCGCGATATGATCGAGATCAGGGGTAAGCGCGAAGAAGAGCGCATCGCTAGTGAAGATGACTATTTCGTCCGTGAATTGTATTGGGGCTCATTCTCTCGAAGCATTCAATTACCCGAAGAGATCGATGTCGATGAAGCTGAGGCTATCGAGAAGCACGGCCTGCTCATCTTGAAATTACCGAAGCTAGACAAAAAGAGGCAGTCTAAGCTCAAGGTTAAGACCGCATAAAAAAGCGCCGACTCCGCAAAGCGGGTCGACTACTTTCGAAACCACAATGCCATGGCTACTTTTTGGCATTTGACCAGACTATAAGGCCGATCAGGGATACTGCGGCTGCAATAGCACCAACCTTCCAGTACCCAATAACGGCTGATAGGCACCCTACAGTAAGGGCCACCTCCCACACCCAACTTGCAAATGTACGTGTATTCATTTCAATTGCATGATAGCATGTTGTACACTATATGTCAAGCATCGTTTATCCCGATTCAAGGCCGTATTAAATGCCGTTACAAAACAACCCACTCGATTTGAGCGGGTTGCGATGCTGTGCCGAGGACCAGGATCGAACTGGTGACCCTTCCCTCTTCAGGGGAATGCTCTACCAACTGAGCTACCTCGGCGTTTTTCTATTTTAAATTATCCACTAAATCTATGATCTATGTTATCAGCCAAAACAGCTACCTCGGCGTTCTTAGTGATTAGCCACTAGTCCCTAGCCACTAGTATCTTGCATCTAGCGTCCACCAGTGGCTAATCACTAGTGGCTAGTCGTTACTTACCTCCCCTCAACAGATTCGGAAGATTCTGCGCATTAGCCATGATATCGCTATAGATCTTCATCATAGGATCTACATACGGCTGCACATAATAATATGCCCCCACCGACGCGCCTATTATGACCACCCAGTATATCGCTCGGAAGATCGAGCTCATCGTGTTCGAGCGGCGTATCTTACGGAGCAAGTCATTATTCTCCAAAGACAGCTTATAGGTGCGCTCGAGCAAGGATCTTTCTTCTGGGGTCATGGCAAATACTATAGCAGACTTATGCCTATAGCGAAAGTGCGAATATATGTTAATCTATGTGCACGCCCCCGTAGTTCAATGGATAGAACAGTTCCGTCCTAAGGAATAGATGTAGGTTCGATTCCTACCGAGGGCACCACAACAACAGACTCGCATTTTTTTCATATATTGACAGTACAGCGCTATATTGATATAATTAGACATAGCGTTGAAAATTTCAGAAATTGATCGTACGGACAGGGCTTCTTGGAAGGAGCCTCTATGCCGTGCTATTTAGATATAATTCAACAATAGTCCTCTGACAATGAATAATGAAACACCAAAAGAGACGGCTGAAAAGAAGCCGTTCTCGCTTTCAGCTTTAGTAGAGCTGATACAAAACGTCATCGCTGTTATGAAAATGACTCTGGAGGAGCATAAGGCGCTCGCCATTAGTCTACTCATTATAACTGCGATTTCATCGTCATTCTCCTTCCTGCGGTCGGGAGCGATCGCGGCTGTCGTGAATGAACTGACTCGAGCCGCTGGAGACAATCAGATCGGTTCGAAGCTCACGCTCGCCATCGTGCTGCTAGTCGCCGCACAGATCATTCCAGGGTTCGTCGGATCGATCCGAAGATACCTGGACAAGCGGATCTACATCTCAATGTCAGAGAAATTCGATCTGATGATGATCCGAAAGCGCGCAGGTCTCGATCTTGCCCGTCTAGAAGAGCCGGCATTCCAAGACCTTGCCAACAAAGCCTCTGATCGCGGCAATTCGCCGATGATCAATATGCTAGACGGACAATATGACTTGCTCATGTCGGTCTTAGGCATAGTCATGGCATCGGCGATCTTATTCTCCATGAGCAAGGGGCTTTGGTTCGTCATCGCCCTGAGCACGATTCCCGCCTTGAAGATCCAGCTCGCTTACGGCCGGAATGTCTGGGGAATATCTGATGCTCAGTCTCCTATCCGACGGAGATACTATGACCTCAGGAACAGATTCATGGGCACTCATCGCTTACTGGACCTTCAGCTCTTCCAGAACACCGGCAACTTCATCGCGCGCATCGAGAAATTGATCAGCAGCTTCAATTCCGAGAACGAGCTCAACGAGAGAAAGCGACTCAAATCAGAAGTCTCGGCAGTCGCGATCTCGCTCCTTGCGACAACCGGAGCTATGATAGTAGTGATCCTCGACGTCATAAGCGGTGTAACGGCGATCGGCACCTGGCTGTTCATTGTTACCACGATGTTCAGCCTGCAGGGATCGTTCTCGGAGCTATTCAGCTGTTTTGGTAGGCAGTATGAAAATAGCTTATTCGTTACAGACATCAGAAAGGTCTTGGCCACAGAGCCGGTCATAACAAAACCGTCAAATGGCTTTAAGGTCTGTTCTGGACGCATACCATCGATCGAATTCAAAAACGTCACCTTCTGCTACCCTGGTTCCGATAAGCCTGTCTTGAGCGGTTTCTCCTTGACGATCAATCCGGGAGAGATAATAGCTCTGGTCGGTGAAAATGGAGCCGGAAAAACAACTCTTGCCAAACTGATCCTGCGAGTCTACGATCCAACGGAGGGCGCCGTTTTGATCGATGGCGCCGATCTCCGTACGATCGACCTTGATTCATGGTACGCAGTTCTGGCCATCCTCGCCCAGTCCAATACGGAGTATTACTTCCCCGTAGATGAGGTGATCGCTCTAGGACGGACAGATAAGCCCATCACACGAGGACAAGTCATCGAGGCGGCAAAGTTTTCTGGCGCAGACAAGATCATCGGCGAATTAGCTGGTCAGTATGGCCAGCAGCTGGGTCATGAATTTGGAGGCGTAGACCTGTCAGCGGGTCAAACTCAACGTATTGGGTTAGCTCGCGTCTGCTACCGCCAAGGCTTGTTCGCTATCCTGGATGAACCCACCGCAGCAACGGATGCCAGAGCGGAAGCCGCAATCTTCGATCGTCTATACAGTCTTCGCGGCAGCGCATCGGTGCTTTTCATCTCCCACAACTTCGCCAACGTCGTAGGCGCAGATCGTATCTGCGTCATGGTCGATGGAAAAGTCGCGGAACTTGGATCGCACAGCAGCCTCATGGCGAGGAACGGCACTTATGCCAGTCTCTTCAGTCTGCAGGCTTCAAGGTTTGCAAGTTGACGTCCACCTCAGCCGCCTCACGAAAGTCGCAAGACTCTTGTCGGGCGGCTTTCTTTATTACGAGACAGAAACAATTGCAACTATTTGTGTTCAAGCTGTGTTTATCAACACATATCTACTTGCTTTTTTTCTATTCACCATGATAGACTGGTTTAGTTAAATAAAGTCTTTTTACGTTTTATAAATTAGTCCTCTAACCATTCAAATATCTATGAAAAAGATCACAATATACTCGACCCCTACTTGTGTCTACTGCAATATGGCCAAGACCTTCTTTAAGGCCAATAACTTATCTTTTACAGAATATAATGTCGCCACCGATATGGAAAAGCGCAAAGAGATGATAGACAAGACTGGACAGATGGGAGTTCCTGTCATCGATGTCGGCGGAGATGTCGTAGTCGGTTTCAATGAAGAGAAGCTGAAGTCGACTCTTGGTATTAAATAGCCTTTATTAAAAACACTCAATATTTGAAAAATACCATCTCAGAGGAGATGGTATTTTTCGAACTGCTGAGTAAATGTTATCTCTTATATTTGGAGACATTTGCTACGATCCCTGCCATTGCCAAGGTAATGATGAGCGCAGTACCGCCATGAGAGACGAATAGAAGCGGCACGCCAGAAAGAGGTATAATGCCCAACATCGCCGCCATATTGAGAAAAGATTCCGTAATGACTAAGACTGCAAAACCCACAGCCAACGATCCGCCAAAAGAATCTACGGCGCGATTAGCGATCCGGAGCGCGCTTGCAGCGAACAGCAGATAGATAGCAAGAAGGATCATGCTTCCGATAAAACCGAATTCTTCGGCGGCGACCGCGAATATCGAATCATCGGTAGGTTGCGGGAGATATCCGAATTTCTGTATGCTCTGTCCGAATCCCCTGCCAGTCAGCTGTCCGGATCCTATGGCTATCAATGACTGATCGATCTGGTATCCTGCTCCTTGAGCATCGCTGCCATGATTGAAGAATGTCTTGACTCTCTCGAGCGCATACGGCCTAACCATGATCACACCGATAACCAGAGTGACCATGAGCAGCAAAGCCAATAAGACATGCCGAATCTTCATGCCAGCAACGACGAACATGACCAGACCAGTAAAACATATGATGAGAAGGGTATCCGTATCGGATTGGGATAAAAGAAGAGCGCTCAAGACCGCCATCATCACGACATACGGGATCAGCCCCAGCTGCCATGTCTTGATCCTTTCCCTGACGTGGTATATCCAGGCCGCTGCATAGATTATAAAGGCTAGTTTGAGGAATTCTGAAGGCTGGAAAGTGATGAAGCCGATGTCAAGCCAGCGCGATGCGCCGCCATGGTAAACGGCAAATTTCGGGATAAATAGAGCCAGATTCAACGCGATAGCAGCAAGCAAGATAAAGAATGCTGTCTTCCTGAAAAACGAATACGGGATCTTGGACATAAGAAAAAAGGCAGCGATGCCTATCAGCAAGCTAATAGTTTGTTTTACGGCGATATTGCCGAAGCTAACGCCATTCTGAGTCAGTAGACCGAGAGATGCCGATAGAAATATGACGAATCCGGCGATAGTGAGCACGCCTATTGATACGAGGAATAGTCTATCGATATGAGCGGTTCGTGATGACATTTTTAATTTGCTGGGCTTTTGAAGCCTTCGATATCTTTTCTGATCGATTCATATTCTGGAAGCTTATCGAGTTTTTCGATTCCCATCTGAGAGAGCAGGTCGAGAGTAGGCTTATACAGGAAGCTCCGAGCATCATTTGGATTGTCTATCCTTTCTACAAGTCCGCGAATTAGGAGCTCTCTCAAGATAAATTGAGAATTGACGCCTCTCACATGATCGATCTCGGCTCGAGAGATCGGTCCTTGATACAAGACTATCGAAAGAGTCTCCAAACTAGCCTTGCTTAAGCTCTTGGTCAGCTCATCTTTTGTCAATTGCTCAATGAGCGTAGACATCTCCTTTGAAGTGCCCAGAATCACTTCATCATCGGTCTGGACTAAAGTGAGACCTCTTCCCTTCAAGGCATTCTCCAATTCAAAAAGGCCTAATTTGATGGCTTCTATGTCTGTATTCAATAGCTGCGCCAGTTTTTTCAAACTGACTGGTTCTGCTTTCCAAAAAAGAATGGCTTCAATCTGTGAAGATAGATTCATGGGCTAATTATATTCAAAAATGAGGGGAAATGATAGCGCTTCGGCTTAATATCGCGGTACGCCGACCTCCTTGGTCTCCATCTGGATCTCGCCGTAAGCAGCTTCTTGAGAGACATGAAGGATGCCATTCTTCACCAATTCAAGCATGGCTAAGAAGCTCACGATAATGTGAACACGATTCTCTTTGTGCTCTTTGGTGAATTCCTTAAAACTCATACGGAGATGCGTATTGATGCGTGTGCTCAAAGTCCCTATCATCTCTTCTAGACTGATGACTTTTTGTACGACAGCTTTTGGCAAAGATTCATTCTTAGGCAATCTATTTATCAGGTCCTTCAATAACGACACCGCCTTCTCTAGATTGAACTTGGTATCTGGCGCGAATACGGGACTGACAGGCCTGGATTGAGATTGAGAAAAGATGACTTCATTTCCAAACAATTCCTGGACATGCCTGCTGCCATCTTTGATCCTCTGGAATATCTTCAGTCTCATTTCAAGGTCTTGAATATCCCCTTTCTCTTCTTCGGTTATGCTAAGGCCCGGTAAAAGCGATTTTGATTTGATGAGGAGCAAGGTAGATGCGACCAAAATGAAATGGGCCGATTCACCCATAGGCATCTCATCAAGAGCTTTTATGTGGGAGATGAAATCGTCGGTGACTTTGGCTAAAGAGATATCGTTGATGAAGAGCTTATGCTTTTCAATGAGATCCAAAAGCAGATCGAGAGGCCCTTCGAATGAAGAAGTCCGCACGGTAAACCTCCTTTCGTCAGTTGTATTTGTAGTCAGCTTCAATTTGATGGTCTTCTTTTCACCCTTTGAGATCGAACCTATATTGGCAACATCATCATTCATAGTACTCCTACGGCTTTCTTGGCCTGAATCAATTTGGCAGCGGCCTTTTCATCTGCCCTCTTCGCTCCATCTTCCAAAATCTTGGCAACCTGATCGGAATTCTTGGCTAATTCCTCACGGCGTTCTCGGAGCGGTTTGATGAATGCATCTATATCCTCAATCAAGGAATCCTTCAAGACCTTATACTTGCCGGTATTCGCTTCATAGATCGGTTTCAACTCCGCCTCGCTCTTGAAAAGCTTGTGGATATTGAAAACATTCATGGGAATGCCTGTCCCAGAATCAGTCACAATACTCATAACGGCTTTGGTAATCTCTTCTTGGCTAGCGAATAGCGGTATAGTATTGCCATAGCTCTTGGACATCTTGCGTCCATCTGTCCCTGGAACAATGGCGACATGATTCAAGATCATCGGCTCTGGTAATTTGAAAACGCTTTCTTTGAATATAAAGTTGAACTTCTCGGCTATATCCCGAGCGTATTCGACATGCTGCTTTTGATCCTGGCCCACGGGCACGACATCGGTGTCATAGAGAAGAATGTCTGCGGCCATGAGAACGGGATAATTGAAAGTACCTACATTGATCTCTTTGTTCTTAGCCTCAGCGTCTTTGTAAGCATGAGCGCGCATAAGATATGGCATGGTCACAATGGTATCAAAGATCCAAGCTAATTCAGTGTGTGCTGAAACGTCAGACTGCTTAAAGAGCACGGACTTTTTCAAATCAAGACCTATGGCTAGGTAATCTATGGCTAAATCAATAGTCAATTGCCTCATCTCTTCTTTGTTTTGAATAAAATTCAAGGCATGATAATCGACAACCATAAGGTAACATTCGTATTCACCGGAATTTTGCAGATCTATGCATTGCTTCATAGCGCCGAAATAATTGCCGATATGTGGTCGGCCTGTTGGTTTGACGCCTGATAGAAGGGATTTTTTCATGGGCTAATTATAGCCTGTTTCGAGACAGATTTCCAAATCGTACTACCAGGACTATCCCATCGATCATCGCGTCGTGTCGTCGCTGCGAATCTTTTTAAATTTCAGTTGCTTCCCTGTATAGCTATCTGTAACAGTCATGATATCTCCATTTATCCTGACCTTTGAATAGATTATGTGCGGCATATCAGATTCATCGCTGATGAAATCGATCGTATCGTCCGTTACATTCCAATGCCCAGATTGTCCGAGGCGCGTCAATCCATCTATGTATTGTTGAAAATCATAATGAAAATGATCTGGATCGCTGATAGTGGTACTAAAGAAGTCGAATTGAATGTCATTCATATCTTTCTCGTCACGGATCAATGCCCAAGAAGTATCCATTAATTCATCCTCAAGAGCGGATGCCGGTCTAGTCAGGTCGACAGTCTTGCCGGTATTAGCATCGGCATGCTTGATATACATCAAGCTATTCAAATCGGAAAAACCAAAAAATACAATCGATCCGTCGATCAAATTGTATGAATAGACATACAGACCAGAGCCTGCATCCAGATCAGGTTTTCCTACCATGCTCTCTATCTTTGAAAAAGGCATGCCTTTCCTGATAAAAGAGAACTCACTGAGCTCATGGATATCTCCGATAGTATCATCCGTAGATGTGGCAATAGAATCCAAGTGCACAGGCCCATCCAGATCGCTATTCTTATCAGACACAATCAAGGTCGCCTCATAAGCAATAGATACGCCTGCTGGAAACTTGGTAGGATCCAAACGGCCATCTGGTGTTACGGCTTTTTTTATATCCACCATATAAGAATCAGGTGGCGGATCGATATTCAATAGTCCAATAACAAAAGGACCATTTGATGAATGCATCGGCAAAGATCTGTAATATGAATCGAAATCATCGCTAGAATCGTAAAAATCAACTGCCTTGGAAATATTTGGATCTTTGAACAAGCCGTATGGTATACCGTATGGAAAGCCGCCTTTATTGCCCAGATAGACGATCTTGGCTTGTTGATTGGCACCTGACGAAGCCGTGTTAGGTTCGATTTCAAATTTTGCGATTGCGATGTCATCGGTCGGTTCGGAGCACGGAGACCCTCCATAGCAGCGTTCATCAAAAGGCACTTCGACAAAACGTATAGCCAAACCACCGACTATCACCTTTTCATTGAGTTTGATCTTTATCTTGACGCCTCCCAATACAGCATCAGGCCTATCCTTCAAAGGAATCGGAGCCGCCATATTTGGAATCGCTTTACGATTCGATATATAGCCAACTCCATAGATGACTATAACTACAGCGACTAAAATTAAGAGTGAAAGTAGCATAGGTCTATTATTCATGATTTTTTATATCAAACACCCTTAATGATACATCAAATCGCTCACAATTAGATGGATGGGCTATCACAATCCTTGCCTTTTCAGCTCTTCCACTGCATTCTGAGCATCTCTAGATAACCTTTTCGGTAAGATCACCTTTACGACGATCAAAAGATCGCCTCGGCGGCCTCTATCGTTAGGCACGCCTTTGCCCTTCACGCGCAAGATCTCTCCATGTACCGTGCCTTGAGGGATCTTCAATTCTATCTTGCCATCCAAAGTCTCCAATTCAATAGTTCCTCCCAATAGCGAAGTCGTCAGCTTTATGGCTAATTCCATTACAAGATTGATTCCATCCTTGTGAAAGACCGGATCTTCATGAACCCAGACTCTGACGATCAGATCTCCAGGACCGCCGTCACCATTCTCGCCCTTACCGGCAACTCGCAATCCTTGGCCATTCTCGATCCCTGGCGGGATCTTGACCAGCAATCGCTCGCGACCGCCAATAGAGATCTCCTTCTCGACACCAAAGATGCTTTCCTTAAATGGGATCTTCACATCTACGGTTATGGTCGCTCCTTTGCGCGGCCGTCTCCTTCCGCCTCCAAAGAATTCACCGAATATATCGCCTATATCGAATTCCATGCCTTGACCTCCCATATTCGAGAAATCGAAATTAAAGCCCTGGCCATTATTGAATCCTTGGAATCCACCGAAACCTTGGCCTCCATTGAAGCCTCCTGCACCAGCGCCTGCTGTAGGGCCGTTGGCGCCAAACATGTCATACTGTTTGCGCTTATTGTCATCCGAAAGCGTGGAATAGGCCTCGCTAGCTTCCTTGAATTTCTTGCTAGCCTCTTCATTGCCTTTATTCTTGTCAGGATGGTATTGATGTGCCATCTTGCGAAAAGCCGTCTTGATCTCGTCTTTTGAGGCGGTCTTTTCCACACCGAGGGTTTTGTAATAGTCTTTCATGTGAGTATGACTATAACAGAATGAATTCATTTATTCTAGAGTGGTACTGGCGTTGCGTATGTGAGTTATTTGAACAAATTTTATCCTTTTTTTATCGAAACTTCAGCGATTTTTCATTTCGAATCTATATGATATCCGCATTATCAATTAATGCATATCACCATGTCTATTTTCAAAAACTTATCTTGTATCGCCTTTTTCGTTGTGATGCCCATATCATTCATCGATGCTTCATCTATCCCCGTGACTCTTGACAGCTATCACGCGCATCCCCCTATCCACTCTTACTTGAATTCAGCCGCCATTCCGCAAGGCTTATCACCAGACGATATCAAGGCCGTTTACAATCTGCCTGCCACCGGCGGCTCAGGCACAATCGCCATTATTTCCGCTTTCCATCACAAAGACCTTGAGAGCGACTTGGCGGCATTCGATTCTGAATTCAATCTAACTCAATGCACCATAAAGAATAAGTGCCTTGAAGTTCATCAAATGGCTTTATTGATTAAAACAGATAGCGGTTGGGACATGGAGACGGCCTTGGATTCTGAATGGGCACATGCCATTGCGCCTAAAGCTAAAATCTTGATCGTGGAAGCGGTGAACGATGGCGGCACCGAGCTTATGAAAGCCGTCGACTACGCTTCTTCTCGTTCCGATGTCGTCTCGATCTCCATGAGCTGGGGTGGCGATGAATTCAAGGGAGAAACAAAGCTCGACTCGCATTTCATTTCCAAGAATGGTAAAGCCTCTTATTTCGCTTCTTCCGGAGATGACGGTGCTGGTGCAAGCTGGCCTGCCGCTTCTTCGAATGTCATATCAGTCGGTGGTACCAGTCTGCACTTGATCGAAACTAAATCAAAAGCTGGCAAGATTTCTATTAGATTGAATTCGGAAACAGCCTGGAATGGAAGCGGCGGAGGCGTCAGCTCGTACGAATCGGCTCCTGCTTATCAGAAAGATTATTCCATCCCCCGCTCGAATGGCATGCGCGCTATTCCCGATGTCTCATTCGCGGCAGATCCGATGTATGGTTTCTCCGTCTATCATAATGATAAAGGTGTTTCTGGAAAGAATAGCGGTTGGAATGTAGTCGGCGGCACTTCAGCGGGAGCGCCACAGTGGGCGGCCATCAATTCATTGGGAAAAGGCATTACGCTTAACACTCTCTACAAGGATAAGGATTCAGCTAGCAATTCGGCATTTTTCAGGGATATCGTAAGCGGCAAGAATGGGAGCTGCGCGTATTATTGTACGGCGAGAAAGAGGTATGACTATGTGACGGGATTGGGGTCGCCGGTGACTTGGAAGTTTTAATTAATACGTATTTATGATCAAAGACTTTGACTTCTGGAACGAACGCAAACAATATTTGCACTCAAAAGGGTGCAATTTACCATACCATGTTGGAGAGGTTTGGTGGTGTTATCTCGGCGTGAATATCGGTTTTGAAGAAGACGGAACCGGTTTTAATTCTGAGCGCCCTGTCGTAATAATCCGTGGATTCAGTCTGGAAGTATGTTGGGTGATCCCGTTGTCCACTTCGAAAAAGATCAATCCGTATTATGTGCATGCAGGATTAGTGGAAAACCGACCAGCTTTTGCTATGATTTCGCAAATACGCCTTATCGACACAAAGAGGCTGATAAATGTAATTACGGTTATGGATACACTGCTCTTTGTCGCAATAAAACAAGCCGTCAAAGATTTACTTTGACGGCTTGTTTTATTTTTCTCCCTTCTTTCGAAGGGCGCTGCCCACGATCGGGCGTTTTATACATGTATTGTAGCAAGAAAAATTCTGCTGTCAATCCACCAAAAAGCTGACCCGCCTGCACTTTCCACAGCTTAGCCACAACGAAAGAGAGGCATCTTGCTAAAATAAAGGTGTTATTAAGCCCTTTAATTTAGGCAATATGCCTCT
>CAIKAN010000061.1 GCA_903825415.1 uncultured bacterium | reverse complement strand
GGTAAACTGTTTGTACAACATCTCCGTTGGTGATTAGCTAGTAATGGTATACCGGCTATTCTACCTCGGAGGTGTTGTGCTTCAGGCTAGAATTCAAGCAGTATACCTAGACAAACTTAACAAATAATGCTAGAAAGTGGTCTGAAAGCGTTATTATGAATAGCATATTTACAGTACATATCCTTCCCAGGCAGAGCATGTCATGGGGGGATTTCGTCCGTAGCACCCCACCGAATTCCATTGCTCTTGACGGTGTCGTCCGCGGAGGTCCGAGATATGATGCCGCCACTCTGCATATCAACTTCGATCATCATGACGGAGTCGTTCGCGAGGCTACCATGAGCACGGCCATGCAGGTTTACATGGCAATCAAGGGTGGCATCATGCAGGCTTTTGTCGCTGATGGTTTGCCGCAGGCGCATATCTACATAAACGACACCGATCAGGATACTTGTCTGGCGGTTTGGTTGCTTCTCAAGTACAAGCAGTTCGAGGAGGCTTCGAGCATTCCTCATGTCAGCCGCATCCTGGCTATCAACAACTACCGAGACATCACCGGAGGAGCCTATCCCATCAATCTTGACGAGGTTGTAGTCAGGCAGCACAATTGGATCTTTCTCCCTTATTCCAATCTTCGGAAGTCAGGCGGTTTGGCGATGGCCACCGAACAGATCCTGCGGGATAATCTTGAAGCTGTCTTACACAGGCTCGATCAAGCGCTTATGGGTCAGGCCGAAGAAGTTCCGCTCGACACTAGGCATGAAATTCTCTGGGATTCTCCAGATTTCAAGGTGATCGATGAGATCGGGGGCACTGAAGCGAGGTCGTGGTTGTTCAGCCGCGGATTGAGGGCCTATATCAGCATCGTCGCTCACCGAACCGATGGTCGGCTGGTAGTCACGGTCGGGAGGCGCTCCCAATTCGTGAAATTCCCGCTTCCCGCCTTCTATGATGCCTTCAATGAGGCTGAGAATCTGACTCGCGAGAATGGCTGGAACGGCTCTGATCTCGTCGGCGGATCCTCCAGGGCCAGTGGCACAAGGTTGAGTTGGGAAAATCTTCGCGATCTAGCTTGCAAGACCATGAAGATCTGATCTGGGAATCGATCGATTGCGCGGGAGCCGGGTGGCTCCCTTTTTTGTACCTAGATATCTTCCGAGTTTTTTGCTATTTGATTCAAACATGCTATATTCCCTCTGAGGCGGGATGTGAGTTCTTTCATTTCTTGCTTCAGGCAGGAGGATATTCGCAGTCCTTTGCCTAAAGCGAATGGCGAATAAGTCCTTGGTTTCGTAGTCTATCTATCCAAGGAATTGATATGTTGGTCACCGTAAGGCGGATGCATGGATCGCAAAGATCCAGAAACAAGACGCGTTTATTGAACGGGCCAAAACCCGTTCACCCCGGGCGGAATTGTCGCCGCTCGGGGGCTTTTTATTTGTAAATACCCATTGACTTTTCATGTGTTTGGCATATACTTCACTTGTACGACGAACGCGTCTTAGCACCTTCCACAGCTGGCCGTTGTGGAAGTCAATGACAAAGGCCATCGGACGGACGGGTTTCGGTTCTCTAATGCGTGAGAGCTTTTGCTCTCAACCCACAGCGCAGGCGCTGTGGGTTTTTTCGCTGTCGATATATCATCGGTCTCTTCTACTCAACCGCTCTTTTCTGCCACGCCTAATGTTCTGACAATCGATAATGTTTACAAAAAAGGTCCTGCCACCGAGGCAGGACGCGATTCAAATAATTGACTTCAGCGATAGGTGAATGTCCTTCCCGTAAACTTTGAAGTTATCTCACAGCGCGGTTCGCGGCGTCGGATATCGATATAACCGGCATCCTGAGCTTCTAGCCCGCTTTTGTGAGCATGTTCGCAGAATCGATCGACATCCGATTCATCGACGACGACGAGCAGCCGCTGGCCGCCATTGAAGGTCTCATAGCCATCGGGACTGGAAACTTCCATCGTTTTGACGCAGTCGGCCATATATCCGGGCGGCTCCCAAAGGTTATCGAGAATTGCCGAATGTCCGCCACGGTGAAGGATATCGTCCCAAAACTTTCCTTTGATGCCCCCTCCCGTGATGTGGCCGATGGCGTGCATCTTGAGCTTGGTTTTGAAACTAGGATCGAACCAGCCATTCATCTCTGCCAGGAAACGCCCGTAGATCGTTGCTGGAGTGGCCATATCCTCGATTTCGCGCTGAGCTTCCTGATTGAGCCACCAAGTGTCTCCGTACTTTTTGCGCAGATATTTACGTAGGAGGCTCGCTCCGTTGGAGCCGAATCCATCACGGAGGGCGATGATCCTTTGACCAGGCCTTATCCTATTGCCGCAGATGACCTTGTCCGGGTGATTGATTCCGATCATCACGGCATCCCAATTGCAGATCGGCGAGGTCTCTGTGATCGGGCCGACCAGCTCGCTGCTGACGCAGTGCGGCAGTTCGGCTGTCTCACCGCCCATCAGAAC
Organism: uncultured bacterium; assembly: GCA_903825415.1. GTDB lineage: Bacteria > Patescibacteriota > Minisyncoccia > Phycocordibacterales > PALSA-1337 > C7867-002. The sequence continues at coordinate 6,556 of CAIKAN010000061.1, read as the reverse complement.
GAAACTCTGTTTTCTGGCGGTAGTTCCCAGGCCGGACATCATGGTCTGGTAGTTTTCGAACAACGCAGATCCTGGTTGGCCCAAAGTCTTGGTTCCTAGGATATTGACGAAAACCGTCGAAGCTCCTCCGTGCCGTCCGATGTCGTCTCCGGTCATCGCTACCAATCGCGAGGATGATGTCGAGTGAGCTCCGGCAGCGGAGACGATGATCGTAGCCGTGCCGATGCCGTCAGGGGCGGCGACTTCGAAACAATCTTTGTCTGGCATCTTGTGCCTCCAACCTCGCGGCCCTCGAAAGTGACCTCTTGATTCATCGACCACCTCGACGAACGGAGAGTTGCCGAACGAGGCTCTTCCGATCTCGCCTGCGTACCCGCTGAATGCGTCTCCTGCGGCGATGTTGACGCCTGCTTTGGCGTATGCACCGCTGCTGCATGATCTTCTTGTAACTTTTGATCTTTTCATAAGCTTTATTCCGTTGTTGTTTTGCTTCTGGTGAGACAGTAGCATGAGGTTTGCCTAGATTCAAGCCCCCATGATTATGGTTTTTGTGAATGATACCCTCAAAGCACTAAAAAAAGAGGGAGGCGAAGTAACTCTCGCTTCCCCGTCCCCTTTATTTATTTTTACCTTGAATGATTAGTGCAGTTTTTTCTGTACGGCTCATCTTCTTTATTTCTGCTTCCCTGGCTCGAGCCTTCGCTAGAGTCTTATATGCCTCGTTCCAAACTAATGTTACCGGCCTCCTGATCTTCGTATAATGCGCACCAGATTTTCTATTATTATGCTCATGCAGGCGCTTCTTCAGATCATTAGTGCAGCCGACATAGAGGGTGTCATCGGCGCATCGGAGGATATAGGTGTAGTGCATTTTGTTAGGCGAGAATATTCACCATTGCATTATAGCATCGCATATTTGATGATGGGTTGACAGGAATTTAAGTAGTGCTATACCTATAGTAGGAGTAAAGATTTCGAACAGCTTCTCGGCCCGGAGCCGAGGGGAGCAAGTAAAGCCCAGCAGATGGCGCAGGAGGAGTTTCCTAACTCCTCCATTGTGCCGCCCCTCGCGAAGCTAAAGAGCCTAGCGGGGAGTCCCCACTTTTGGTTCTTCTCGGGCTAAGACCCGAGTGTTCAAGCCATAGAGAGGGGTATTGGTTACCCTCTCCACCCCTGCAGGCAAGTTGCTGCGGGGGTCGCTTTTTGTGTGAATTTTTTATTTATTACACTTTGGTATTCTCTTGCAGGGAAACGATGATTCTTTGAGGTTCGAGTGTACATTATTCAGACGAGATGACATGAGATGCTCAATTCTAGTATTCTAACCGTTGATATTGTATAAGTTCTTTATTTCTATAGTAACGTGTTGGTCGCGGTGCTTGGCCCTTTACTTAATGGATGTTAGTATGTATGTATAAAATGAGAAATAAACCCAGGTTTACATTTATTGATCTTTTTGCCGGAATAGGCGGTTTTAGGTTAGCGTTAGAATCAAACGGAGGTATATGTCTTGGCTATTCTGAAATCGATAAGGAGGCCGTGAAGGTTTATCGAGATAATTATGTACGAGATGAGAGTCGTGAATTAGAACTTGGTGATATAACAAAATTATCTAATTTACCACCCGCAGACTGTATTGTTGGAGGTGTTCCGTGCCAATCATGGTCTGTAGCTGGAAAGATGAGGGGATTCGGTGATCCTCGTGGTAGGTTATGGATGGACTCCATTCGGCTGGTAGATATTAATCGGCCAAAAGTTTTTGTTTTTGAAAATGTTAAAGGTCTATTTGATCCAAGAAACAGGGATAATCTTGAACTTATCATTTCGAAATTAAAACCATTGGGATACAAAATCTATTGTAAATTATTGAATTCGTTTGATTTTGGTCTTCCACAAAATAGGGAGAGGATATTTATTGTTGGGATTAGGAGTGATTTAAATAGTTGCGAGGAATTTGAATTTCCGAGTCCTCTGAAGACGTCTATTAAACTATTTAAGTTTATTGACAATGTTAGGCCGTCAGGTGATAAGAAGGAAAAGTTCAATCCCAAACGTTTATTTGGTGACAAGATCCCCATGGGACGTAATCGCTTCCAGAAAATTGACACCCTAAATGATTTTTTTGTATTTTGTGATACTCGAAATGGGCATTCAACTATACACTCTTGGGATATTATCTCTACGAGTAGGATAGAAAAAAAAATATGCGAGACTATTATGAAAAATCGTAGAAAGAGTATATATGGCGATCTTGATGGAAATCCTATACCAATCGAATCCTTGAGAAAATTGATTGATGGCCTACGTCTATCAGATTTAAAGTCTCTAGTTTCAAAAAAAATACTTCGGGAAGTGGTTAATAAGGGGTATGAATTTGTAAATTCAAAAAACTCTTCCGGTATTAACGGTATTTACAGAATATATCTTCCGGAGTCGTGTGTGTTTTCGACTCTTACCGCGACCGGAACTAGGGATATGGTTGCCCTTGAATCCGTTACAGGAAGATCACCGGAGGAATTTAAGAAAAACTTTATTGAGAAAATTTATTTAAAAAATAAATTTAGAAAAATTTCACCCAAGGAGGCCGCAAGTTTACAAGGGTTTCCATATAACTTTAAGATTCACAAAAAGGAGCAGATTGCTCATAGACAGTTTGGCAATGCGGTATCTGTGCCTGTTGTGTATAATGTATTTAAGTCAATACTTAAAACAGGTGTATTAGACTAGTCTAATAATATGGATAACATAAAGAAGTCAGATATTATCAAAAAAGCAAAAGCTTGGATGAGGCATAGTCTCATCGAGAGTCATAAGAAGAATACCTTAAAATTAATAGATTTAAATGAGTTCAACGTGAACCCGTTTCTTTTAAATTATCTTGGTTTTTTCTTTGGTGGTGATAAAAAATATACAACTCTTGCAAAGGTACTGCTATATCCACGGATATTGGGGACTTCGATAACAACATCATTTGGGTCACAGATGCAGAAATTTATAAGTGATGTTCTCAATGGGTATGGTTCTACTACTCCTGGAATAGATTTAGAATTTACAGATAAGATCGATGGAAGATATAAATATGCGCAACTTAAATCTGGTCCAAATGCGATAAACAAAGATGATGTTGTTTCTATTTCGAATCATTTTAAGGCCGTGATAAACAGAGCAAGAACCAATAATGTCTCCGTTATGAGTAGCGATTTAGTATTCTGTCTCCTCTATGGTGAACCTCATGAAAAGAATTCCTTCATCAAAGAATTGGAACGCGACTATCCTGTCTATGTAGGACAAGAATTTTGGCATAGGTTTACTGGCGATCAGGGTTTTTACAGAGCACTTATACGTGCTATTTCTGAAGTGGCAGAAGAGATTAATATGAAACCGCTTGTAGATGAGGTAATAAAAAAACTTGCTGTTCAGATAGAGCAACGGTATGGTGGCATTCTCTAGATAGGATTAATATCTTTATAATCCACATTTTTATTTTCCCATCTCCAATACTTCATCTACTTTTATCTTTGTCACAAACTCCGGCACGTGGCTCACGAGTATCATCGCGCCCTCGTATTTGTCTAGCGCCCTCGCTATCACTGGCAGATGTCTGAAATTTATATGATTGGTAGGCTCATCTAGGATGAGAAGCCCTGGGCGCTGGAGGACTAGGCGAGCGAAAGCCACGAGTCCTTTCTGTCCCTCGGAGAGCGAGCCGATGCGTGTATGGATGGCGTCGGCGCCGATGAGGAAGCTGGCCGCGACGGCGCGGAGTTCGGTTTCAATGAGACGGCCTTCGGTGGCGCGGATGATCTTCTCGAGAGATTGATAGACGGTATCGTTGAAGTCCATCATGGAGAAGTCCTGGCGATAATAGCCCACTCGGATCCCTGGAGCGATTGAAATACCGAGGTCGCCATTCACGATCTTTTCAAGAAGCGTGCTCTTCCCTATGCCGTTCGGTCCTGCCAAGAGCAGATGATTCTTGCGGCGCAATTTGATGAGGCATGATTTCGTGACAGGCTTGTGCGTCTTGGGACTGATGCAGCTATATTTCGTCAGGGTCACGATATCTCCTATGATTTCCGGCTGGGCAGGAATGGTAAAGTCTTTGATAGTCTTATCTTCTTTTCGCACATCCACGATCTCTTCCGAAAGCTCTTCTGCTTTCTCTCTCATCCTCTTCGCCACCAAGCGCAGATTGCCTCCCTTCATGGCGAACATATTAGCCTGATCTTTCTTAGCTTGTATCTCTTTCCCTAGACGGGCATTCTCGCGATTCTCCGCTTCTATCCTCGCCGAGATCTGTTCGACTACATCTTTATAATTGCCCACGTACTGCTCGACTTTTTTTGTATGAACATCTAGATATAGCACCCCATGTGTGAAGGCATTCAAGAATTCTGAATCGTGAGAGATCACCAAACAAGTCTTCTTATAATTTACCAGGAATTGGGTCAGATGCTCGATACCGGCCTTGTCAAGATTATTGGTCGGCTCATCGAGGAGTAGGATATCTGGATCTTGAATCAAAGCCGAAGCGAGGAGAAGTCGCGCTTGCTGCCCACCTGAGAAATCTTTGACCAGACGATCTTTGATATCGGTAGCGCTTTTATGGGTATTCAAATTCACGACTTCTAGTATGCTATCGATCCTCGGATCGATATCGTACTGTTTTTCCTTGAAGCATTTCTGAAAGAAATCTCTGACAGTCAATTCAAGGTCGGCTCGAGGTATTACCTGCCTAGCCGTGGCAATCGAAGATTGCCCTGAGCTTGCTTGCGGTGAGTTTCTCGAACCCGTCGAAGGGCCATTGGAGATGTGAATACTTCCCGCTTCCGGTCTGTGATCACCGAGAATCAAGCCGAATATCGTGGTCTTACCCGCTCCATTTTGGCCCATGATGGTTATTTTAGTCCCTCGGCGCACGCTGAAGCTGACCTCTTCCAAGATAGGCTTGTTCTGGCTGTATTCAAAGGATACTTCCTCGAATCTGATGATGGTGCTGTGCCCTGCGAAGCGTCCTCGCGAAGCGGGGTCGTCCTCGAACTCATTCTTGTTGTATTTCGACTCTTTGGCCATAGGTGATATACATTACGTCATTTTTGACGTTTTGGGAAGAGTAAAGACTCCTTTCATATTATTCTGATGGCTGTGAAACACTAGATCGAGCACGGTTTGTCGTTCGGGAAGGATCGGAGAGATGTTACTTGCCGGCGTTCTAATGTTCACAATAGCCTACAGATGATAGTGTAATTCTTAAATAAAAAAGCGGCGAGACAGGTCTCGCCGCGCGATTTGAAAGTCAAAAGGGATCCACTTATTTGTCCTGCTGGTACTCGTTCAGGATCCTGATGAACGGGTACTTCTTCGCGCTGTAGGCGTAGCCTCGCAAGATATCCTTCATGCCTCGATGCTCTTCGACATAACCGAAGTTGATGGATATCCGGTTGGCCCACCAGTAGTACCGGAAGCCTTCCGTTGCCACGAACTCTTTCCAGCCGGAGACATCGAACTGCACCAGCTTGGCACTGAACCCGCGGCCGGCCGTAGCGACGCTTACCCGCATGGGCCGAGTGTCTATGCGTGCAACTCTCACCCAAGGAGGGGTTAGGTACCACCCGCCTCCCTGTTGAAGGGACAGTTGCCCGCTGACGCTGTTTCTGACGATGCCGATCTGAGTCGGCTCTGTGCAGTCCGTAAAGCCGCAATAGAGGAACAACAGCACAGATATCGTCAGTGAAGACCAGACCGTTAGACGCTTGACAAGTGTTGGCGATTTCTTTTGCCCGGTGTCGGGCGCGTCGGTGGAGTTCATCGTAAGGCTCCAGTTTTGAGGTCGAATGTGTTGGTCGCTGCCGCCCCTTGGTTAGGGGCTAGGACGCTGACGATCTTCAAGAATGGGCAATCTCTGCCCTCATCCCTGTCAAACGCGTAACACTTGAGGATCTAGAGCATGTGGGCCGTATTATCGCCTGCCTCACGTCCATGCCATTTGATGAATGTTTGGAGACCTGCGGGATCGAACATAACCAGTTTTGCGTTCAGGATGCGCTCGTTTGCGCTAATGGACACCTGATATGGCCGCAGGTCGATCGTGTGGACTTTGTTGATGATAGGCGTACGGATGACCCAACCTGTGTGTTCGAAGACCTCGATGCTGCCACCGATGACCTTGTAATTGAATCCCAGTTCGTAGTTGTCTACGAATGTCACCCAGCTTGCTCGCCAGATGCCTAGCCCGATCACGGACAGTAGGATTATTGCACCGAATGCAATACCCAGTCGGAGCAAAGTATTCTTTGGTTTCTCAGTCATAACAATCTACCCTCTCTAAAAGGCCTAGTGGCCTAAGTTTATGTTTTCCGTGAGGAAACTTCCTCCGGATGCCCTTTCAAAGGACTTGTTACTGTATAACATGTTACAGTCGGATTGTCAACGTAATATCGGTGAATTCTCATTCTAAACGCAACAAAGTTTGCAGGCTAATTGCAACACCCCTTTAAGGGTTCATACTCTGGTTTTAGCAATAATTTCAACCAGAGATGTCACATACACACATTGG
>CAIKAN010000060.1 GCA_903825415.1 uncultured bacterium | reverse complement strand
GCCAATGACGCGCCACATGAGGCTGTCAGAGTGTTCTTCGCGCGAAGGGAGAACGCAACGGAAATTCTTTCCCGTGTCGCTCTTGAGCCATCCGACCTGGACTATTCGTGATGTGAATTTGTCCGCATTAGCGGAACCGGGGATGCCACCCAAAACACGGATGATCTTCATCTTTCCCGGCTCCAATCCACTCCAACGAAGAGTTTCGTAATCTCGAGTGAATCCCCCCGATCCTCTGTTTGCGTTTCGAGCGGCCTCTTGCTTTTCGAAATCATCTGCGTAGCTTAGAAACTCGTCATCATTAACACCCATGGTGTTCTCCTTTTGACCTCTACGGGTCGTATTTATTTAGCAAGCACGGCTTGCTCGTCTTCTAATATAACTTTACGCCAGTGATATCCTCCGGCGTTCTCTTGCTTTCCTTGTAAGTGTCGTTCTATGGCGCCGGTTTTGCCTTGCGTATGACTATACTCAGAAAGATGTTTTTTCGTTTCTTCTGTGTGGTGTTTACCCTTGAAAGGGTTTTGTTGGGGGCTGAGTATAGTTTGCCCAATATAGATTTTTTGATTCACAAGGCAAGTAACACGATAAATTGTTCCAAACATTATGACTCCGCATAAAAATATAATGATGACTTAGCATCTATCGCGTTGCGACGTTTAATTAGTGGCAAGATCTAAATTCGGTCTGGGTCCATGATTCCTGCGAAAATGGATTGCGCGGCTTCTTCGACATTCCCCAACATATCCAAATAATCTCGGATTTCATCCTCCGGATATTGAAAAAAATATTCTCTAGCGCTCTCCGGAGTTTCTCCGTAAGCGATCAATTTCTTAATGACCAATTTTCTTACCGCCTCGAGATCACTAGGCTGTTCGAAATCTCCAACATCTCCGATCTCGTCTTCGATACTTTCGAAGAATATACTTAGACTACCAGTCCTCATCTTCGTCCTCCACATCGAACTCTTCGTTTTCTGCCTGCGCAACGAGATCCTCAAAAGTAATCTCTCTGGGGACCGGCTGATCGTTGGTTTCGAATACGAACCAGTTCAAGGGGAGCGACACTGCATACCCCGCTTCCCAATTGCTTGTTCTGGGGGTGGACTGGCCGTGGTACTCCTTAGCGTCCCCGGAATCCGTAAATAAAATCTCCCCTAAAGGAAGGTCCGGTTTATTAGAATACCCTTTCCTGTCATGCGGTCTAAAAATACCATGAGCGCCATCAGGCATTATTATTCCGGCTTTCCAAGCCATGAGCTTATCTTCTTCAGGGACTCTGATTACTACTCTACACCCAGGCCTCAGCTCTCAGGCGGGATTTTCAAAATCGCCAACGTCCCCGAGATCCTCGAAGGCTTCCAATAGTTCTTGAGGCATTGCATTACAGATGAGACTTCCAATGGCTGGATATCTTCCACCATAATACAAGTCCATTGCTTTGATCAGCAGACTCATAGGAGCTATTTGTAGAAAGGTGGCCTCGCGCTCATCAATACAATCTGCTTGGGTCAGTCTCTCAATCGCTTGTTCGCGTTCGTTTTCGAATTTGCCGGGATTTTCAAAATCGCCAACGTCCCCTATTTCATCTTCGAGGGATTCAAAGAATTTAATAAGGTTATTCATTAGTCTTCCTCCGGGAATTCATCTTGCCGCCAGTGTCGCCAGACCTGAGGTGCTATTACTTCTGCAGCTTTCTTGATTGCCTTTTCCATTGATTCAGATGTCTCTTCAGCATCCCTATATGCGTCAAGAGTATCTGCACCGCACCAGAATTCATTTCCTATGTGCTCTAAGAACCATTCCTTGTTTTCCTCGGTCCAG
>CAIKAN010000059.1 GCA_903825415.1 uncultured bacterium | reverse complement strand
GGCTCCAGGAAATGAACTTCTTTACCAGCGATACGCCATCGCGCAGGAAATAGAAGATCGACATCAGGAAGATGACTACATATGCACCGACTGTAGCCATGCTAGTGAATATCCGATCGAGATTGGCAAAGATCACTTCCAAGCCGCTCTTGATATACTCGGTGAGATTGAACGAATCAAAAGAATACTGAGGCAATACCCCGAATACCAGATTCGATAGAGACTGAGATATAGTATTCAAAACGTTGATCAAGTCCGAACGATTGCCTTCATCAGTAAGAGTCGCATATAGAGTCTGAATCTCAGAATAGATGCCTCCCACCAAGAAGAAGGCTGGAACAAGGATGATAAGCAAGACGGCGACAACGGTTACTAGCGCTGCCAAAGTCTGCGCCATCGATCCTCCACCAAAGAATGAGGCCAAACGACGATAGACGGGATAAGCCAGGACGGCTCCAGCTATACCCAAGATCAAAGGAGTTATAAAAGGCAGGAAAAGCATCGCCGCAGCGACGGCCGCTATGAGGAGGAGAACGAAAAAGAAATAGGACGATATATGCTTGTACATAGACCCAGCATAACACATTTATGAACATTAATCATCTTTTGGCAAGTTTCTTCTTCCAATCCCCTCCACGAAACCTATTCCTCGGAGAATCGTTGTGCCAACTGAAAGGATCAGCTTTGCTTATGGCCTTCCAGAACTTCCTTGCCGAAGTGGTGTAAAGTTTTGGATATACATTCTGCTCCCGGTGAGCTTTCCAGGTCTTGCCTATCGTATGGCCCCTTGAACATATCTCTTTGATCTCTAAATGCACATCCAGATTATCAGCGTCTTTCACGATCTTCGATTCGAGCGAATCGCGCTTCTCATACTCCTCTATAAGCTCTTTCATCTCATTCCCGAAGCTCGTTCCGGAAAAGATATCCTCCATAGCCAGCTTCTCATCCCTCTTCACATATTGTCTGGACAGATAATGCACATCGCCGCATCGGCTTTCGGAGATATCATGGACCAGAGCTATCCTCAAAAGCTTCTCCATGTCGACGTCTTTCTCATGCTTCGCCAAGACTGTCGCGATCCAAGCGACCTTGAAAGTATGCTCGGCGCAATTCTGGACATTCACACCGAAGAACTGCCTCCATGTCCTCTCAATGAAACGAAAAGCTCCCAGCTCGAATAGTAGCTCTACATCCCTCTTCGTTGTGTCAGTTTTCTTCTTCATTGTGATTTATTCTTCATTTGGTTTTTTAATGCCATCGAATCCATTGTTCTCTTTAAAGATACCGCTCTTTCCGCACCATGGGCACCACCATTCCTCTTTGTCTTCTGGAGCGTCGCCTATCGTCCACCATTTATGGCAATGAATGCACTGGAAATGATAGAGCCGTTCTACTGATCTTTTACTGTATTTATCCATGATGCATGATGGTTGTTTGCAGAGGTCGGACCTCTACAACCATAGATTTTAACCTTTTTTGAACAAAAATTCAGCATTTTTTCATAATGAATTGATAAGGTGATCGGGTGAAAAGATATCCCCATGACAAAATCAGAGAACGAGCTTATGCCGAATACTCGAAGATCGGAAAGGTCATGTGCCCATCATTGAACAATGAAATGGTATGTTTCAATTCGATCGGCTTCAAACATCTGATTCGTAAAGCAGAGAAAAGAACATTCCGCGAACAAAGATTCCGATTTTCACTTTTGCCTTTTGCTCCGATGATCATCTTTGATGCGGATGTGATCGTGAATTATCGCTTCAGCAATAATAAGCATGGGAAGATAACTCAATTTTGGGGTATCAATAAAACATACAGAAACATAGTTTTGAGAGTCATCATCAGACAGATAGGTTGTGGACAAAAGCATTTTTATTCGATCATGAAATGTTCGACAAAAAATCCCTCCTAGAAGAGGGATTTTTTGATTTGCCAGTTAGCAACTACAATGTTGTCCAGAGCTTTCGCTCCAAAGGCATGAAGCAAGTTTATCAATTCCAAATCATAAGTCAAGATTGACGGGCCAAATACTACATTACCTCCAAAATCAATCTTCGCCAAGATATTCGAACCTCGGCACTTTCTTGCCATTCACTTCAGCCATTTCCAAGAATATCTTGAGCGGCCTTACCCAGTATTCCTGACCACCCGCAAGCGCCCTATAGATGACCATCTCTTCCAAAGTCTCGCTGTGTCTGGCAACGGCAATCACTTCATATTCATGGCCTTTGAAATGCCTGTATTTACCTAGTATTATTTGACTGTTATTCATAGTACCAAGATTAGAATACTATAGCTCCCCAACAACTTTCAATTCTTTCTCCAAGATAACATCCGCTTCCCCAAAAAGAAACTTCCCTTTGAACTTCTCTCCCTTCAAGAATAAAGGTATCCAGAAGATATCATCCGGCCACATTTCCTTGAATGGAATCTCGTCAATATTGAACCATTGCGGCTTCATCTCATCGCTCTCTTTCGGCTCGCCAGTAAAATCGATAGCTTTGAATATATGTACTTCGAGGATCTCCGGATTCCCCTTGAATTCAAAGTCAATCACTCCCATCTTCTCCAAATGATCCACCATGATCCCCGCCTCCTCTAGCACCTCTCTTTTTGCCGCATCTTCGATAGCCTCTCCGGCTTTCACTTTCCCGCCAAAGCCGTTCCATCTACCCTTGCCAAACCCATTCTTCTTCATGCCCAAAAGCACCCGAGGGTGTTGATGGACGATGCAAAGAGTCATTTGTCTTTTCGAGGTTGTATCTTTTCTAATATTCATAAATGATCGTATCATTATCGATAAATATCATGATCTCCTACATCAAGAAAAATGACTTCATCTTGTTTTTTGCCTATGAATTCAAATAGGATCCGAAAACGAGAATTAACAGAAAAACTCAATTGTCTTTTTAGCTTTCCGTGAAGATGATGCGTTCCTAGAATACCGTCAAAAGGATCGACTTTGAAACGCGCCACCTTGAACTCTGCTTGAGCCTTGGTCTTGGGATCGAGTCTGCGATAGCTTTTTTGAAAGCGCGGATGAAAATAAATTATCATAGAGACGCTAATTTCCCGAGTATGGGAAGCTTTCCATTGCGTTTCATCGCCCGAGCTTCTCGAGACCATTTTAATACGTCTTTTTCTCCAACGGCTTCACATGCGCGCGCAATGAGCGCTTCCAGTTCTTTCTTGGAGATTAGCACCAATTCACCGACTTTGGACAATTTTTTTGGAATCGTTATAGTGACCATATAATACAATGATAAGCAAAATGCAGAGAAAGTCAATCTTGACCCTTATCGTCAAGTAGAATAATCTATAAGCATCACCAACAGAAGAGATAACCCCTTAAGGCTCCGCCTTTTTATTTTCCATAATGGATATTGCGCCCACGATCCACTCCGACCGGAGCTTATCTTTCATTGCCTGAACCTCATCCCAAGAGAACCATCTGGCATCCAATATCTCATTCTTCGGCCATTCTAATTCTCCGCCGATTATCTTCGCTTCGAATGCATGCTTTGGAGGAGTATCAGCATTGTCCTGAAAAATATCGAGCTTGCGGATGAGCTCCACATCAAAACCTATCTCTTCTTTGGCTTCTTTGATAGCAGTCGCTTCTATGGTGTCTCCCTCGTTCACTCTACCGGCAGGGAGATTCCATTTGCCATGAACTTCCGTCCCGGGACGATTTTCTTGCACCAGAAGATACTTACCATCATTTTTTATGACTACTCCGGCGACTATATAAGTTGTAACCAACTTTTCCATGAGTTATATTATACTCTTTTTTGATTTTCCATCACTCCCGCAAGACTTCATGCTTAAACCATCGTTCTTGGAAATTGATTGCTTGTTCAATCTCATCATCTGTCAACGAGACGTCCTCAGGCATAACGACAAGTTTGTCATCGTCATTATCAAACCATACTTCGGATGCTTGCTCCCGAGCGGTCGATCAAACACTATCTCGACTTCCTTACCAAGAAATTGTCTGGCTAGCTTCAGTGATTTTGAGGAATTATTTTCCATTGTACCTCCTGATATTATTTCTCCTCTCGCATGAATCTCTCATATCCCGCCTGGAAATCTTTGACGCCCTTCAACCACCCACCAGTAAAATAGCCTTCGGGCTTGAAATCCTTAACCGATACCCATTCAAACTTCTCGTGGTTCTTTCCGAGCTTAATCGTCCCTCCCTTATACGAAGCTGTGTATCCGACGGCAAAGATCCTGCGTTTTTCTTTCTTTTCCGAAGATAATACCTCTTCGCGTTCGTGACGCATAAAGATGACTGGCTTACCGAACTTATACTCAACAGCCTCTCCAAGCTCTTCCTTGATCTTTCTTTCAGCTACGCCCTCTAAAGGAATATTGAAATCTTGCTCTCGCAATCTCCCACCAGGAATATCCCAAGAACCGAAAATGTCCTTAGTAATCAGAAACCTCTCCTCTGAATCCAGAAGAAATACCTTTACCGCGACAAAATAAGTATCTTTATCATTTCCCATGGCACTTCTTGTACTTCTTCCCTGACCCGCAAGGACAAGGATCATTCCTGCCAGCCTCTGGTTCTTTCTTTATAGTTTGTGAACTAGTCGAGCCATCTCCCGCGCCGATCACTCGGGCATTCTCATGGACCTCCTTTAATTGAGAGGCCTCGGAACTTTTTTGTGCAGCGACCGACTGGCCGTTAGAAATAGGAACGATATGCGGCAGAACCCTGACGATCTGCTCCTTGACCGCGGCCTGCATCTCCCTGAATAGTCGGAGGCCTTCTTTCTTGTATTCCACCAAAGGATCGCGCTGACCATAGGCGCGCAGATTGACACTAGAGCGGGTATAGTCCATGACTTCCAAATGCTCAACCCAGAACATGTCTATCGTTTGAAGCAGAATGATCCTAGCCGCATTCAAGAAATTCTCGCGTCCGAATTCCGCCACTTTTTTATCGATAACAGCGTCTCCTTTCTCAATTCCTAAAATATTAAATAGTTCTTTCTCCACCTCCTCTACCGTTCCAAGCAATAACCGACGGCGCCTACTATAAACGCTCGTTCGTTGCGTATTGATCACATCATCGAATTCCAGCACGCTCTTCCTAGCATCGAAATTGAAGCCTTCGATCTTTTCCTGCGCCGATTCCAAAGCTCTCGAGATCATCTTATGCTCGATCGCCTCGTCTTCTGGTATGTTCAGCCTGCCCATCATAGATTTCATCGTATCCGAAGCGAAGACCCGCATCATCGTATCTTCCAAAGAGACGAAGAATTGAGTGGCACCCGGATCTCCTTGACGTCCTGAACGGCCTCGTAGCTGATTGTCTATGCGGCGAGCTTCATGCCTCTCTGTGCCTAGAACAAATAGGCCGCCAGCGCTGATGACATCCGCATGCAACTCTGGAGTATTAGGATTGCCGCCCAGCTTGATGTCCACGCCGCGGCCTGCCATATTGGTGGCGATAGTCACTGCCCCCTTCTTGCCTGCCTGCGCCACGATCTCGCCTTCTTTCTCCGCATATTCCGGCTTTGCATTGAGCATCGTGTGAGGTATGCCTTCTGACTTCAAGAACTGAGACAGAAGCTCGTTCTTCTCTATCGAAACCGTACCAATGAGGACAGGCTGGCCTTTGCTATGAAGCTCTTTCACTTTTCTTGCAATGGCTTTGTATTTACCTATCTCCGTCCTGAATATCTGATCATTCAAGTCTTGGCGCACAGCCGGCTTATTGGTAGGCACAACGTATACTTCCAGTCCATAGACTTTATAGAATTCTTCGCTTGAAGTTGCAGCTGTTCCTGTCATACCAGAAAGCTTCGGATACATTCTGAAAAAGTTCTGGAATGTTATAGAAGCATACGTTCGCGATTCTTGCTGAATGAGCACGCTCTCCTTGGCTTCTATCGCTTGATGCAAACCTTCAGACCAACGTCTGCCTGGCTGCAAACGTCCGGTGAATTCATCGACTATCACTATCTCATTGCCCTTGACCACATATTCCTTATTCAAATGATACAAGCCTTTCGCCCTAACGGCAGTCTCTAAATGATGCACATATTTAACCCCTTTATCAGTATAAAGGTTATCTATACCCAAGAGCTGCTCGGCTTTCGATATGCCTCCCGGCAAAACTGTGACCGCATGCCTCTTCTCATCCGTCGTATAGTCTTCATTTTCCTTGAATGTAGAGACCAGCGAAGCGAATTGCTTGTATGTGCTTTCTGCATCTCTAGTCGGAGCTGAGATGATGAGCGGCGTTCGTGCCTCATCGATCAAAATAGAGTCGATCTCGTCCACGATGGCATAATTGAAATCGCGCTGGCGCAGGCGGTCTGGACTGTATTCCAGATTGTCGCGCAGATAATCGAAGCCGAATTCATTGTTCGTCCCGTAAGTGATATCTGCCGCATAGGCTTCCCTCCTTGTACACGGTTTAAGGAATTCATGGACAACCTTGAAGGCACCCAATTCGTCTCTGACCTTATCGAGATCTGCGCTATTCGGCGCTTGTGAAGCGGACTTGGGTGAGACGGACGCTGTGTCCGCCGAGCCTCTATCCGCGAAATCGGCGCCGACCGATGAATCATACAAAAAACTCGCCTCGTGATTGATCACCGCAACCGATAATCCCAGAGCGTCATAGATCTGCCCCATCCATGAAGCATCGCGTCTCGATAGATAATCGTTAACAGTAACAATATGTACCCCCTTTCCCGACAGCGCATTCAAATAGGCGGGAAGCGTGGCGACGAGCGTCTTGCCTTCACCAGTCCTCATCTCCGCGATCGCTCCGGAATTCAAGACCATTCCTCCTATCAATTGGGAATCAAAATGCCTTTCCCCCAGAGTCCTGCGAGCGGCTTCCCTTACCAAGGCAAAAGCTTCCGGCAATATATAGTCCAGTGATTCTCCTTTTGCCAAGCGCGCTTTGAATTCGGCGGTCTTTTCTTTTAGACCCGCATCAGAAAGCGCCTTGATAGAAGGCTCAAAACCATTGATCTTTGCCACGAATGGCTCATATTTCTTGATGCTATTCGTATGTGATCTGCTGAAAAGCTTGTCTAAAAATGACATGGTAGGGGTACTATAACATACTCCTCACGCCACTGCCCACTCCACCTCCGCTTCTACCTGAATACCAGTTTTCTCTTTCACCCTGCGCATTATTTCATTGGCAAATCCGATCACTTCCGTCGCCGTAGCTCCCGGCTTTGCAACCACAACCAAGGCCTGTTTCTCATAAGTAGAGACATTGCCTATCGTCAGTCCTTTTGAATTACAGACTTTATCGATGATCCAACCTAACGGGACCTTGATGCGCCCGTCCGCTTCGGGAAATCCAGGGATCTCTGGATATTCTCTTTTTAATCGTTTGAAATGTTCGGCATCTATCAAAGGATTTTTGAAGAATGATCCAGCAGTGCCCCAACTCCTCCAATCCGGCAATTTTGCCTTACGCACTTCAATGACCGCCTGTCTGACTTGTTTAAGGGTGGGATCGGCGATCTTCCTCTTGCCAAAGTATTCCACCAGATCCTTGTATGAAGCATCGGCTTTCCCTTCCTTGGCCAATCTATATGTCACCTTTGAAACGATATACCGCCCCTTCTCATGTTTGAACCGGCTATTCCTATACGAAAAATTACATTCGCTGTTACTGAATTTCACGAACTTCATAGTCTTCGTATCTAGCGCTCTGACCATATCGATAGATCCTGAAACATCAAATCCGTAGGCGCCGATATTCTGCACAGGCGAAGCCCCAACTGTGCCTGGAATAGCAGATAGATTCTCCACACCATATAAACCCCTTTCTACGGCTTGAGCCACCAGATCTTCCCAATCTTCTCCGGCCCCGGCTTCGATCAAAACAGATCTCTTCCCCGCATCCTTGAATTCAATGCCTTTGATCCCACAACGGATGATGAGGCCATTGAAACCTGCATCTGACACCAACAGATTCGATCCACCTCCAATCACCATGACCGGTATCTTCTTTTCTTTGGCAAATCTTACAGCCTCCAAGATATCATCCTCTGATTTTGCCGCGCAAAAATATCGTGCCGGTCCGCCGATCTTAAAGGTCGTATATTTGGCAAGAGGCACGTATTCTTGAATATTCATCTTTATAGATAATCGTAAACGATCCAGACTTTGAATTGGAATGTATGTCATTTTATTTCCAAAACGAAAATTTAACCTACGCGGCACCGTCGAGCACCGTCATTCGGCTTTGGAAATAAAATGACATACATTCCAATTCAAAGTCCAACTTCTTTACGCCAAATGATGGCGACGGGTGCGAGCTCCAAAATTTATGTCTAAATAAAATGTGAGTACAGCCGTCGCCATCATTTGGTGCAATCCATTTGTTATTATAACCCGTGAAGGTTGTGTCGCACAAGCCGAATCGCGTTAGCCGCGACCGTCGCAGGCAGCGGCAAGTGGCGACTTTCGCGTAGCAAAGCGGAGCGAAACGAAGGCACTTGCCGTGCCGAGGAGGGAGCGGGGTTGTTTTATATTGTAGGAATTATCCCCAACCACAACTTGCAAAATCCGTCAAATATGCTATATTGGCCCCAGTGAGTACCCGTGTGGGCACTCTCCAAGTATGTCTAACGCAAAGCCCCTCCCTCGGAGGGTTTTTGCGTTATATGGCCAAATATAGCCTCACACAGCTTATTGAATAGTCTTTATAGTCGCCTCCACCTGTTCTTTCAACTCAGGATGATCTGCTTCAATGCTTTTTAGCGTCTCTATTGCTTGCGATTTCGTGCCGGCACCTAGCTGGGTGCGTGCCAAACCAACTCTGAGGTCCGAATCTTTCGGGCTAGCTGCGATCAATTTCTTGTATATCACGATCGCCTTATCGTATTGTTTCAATGAAGCGAAAAGGTTAGCGGCCTGAGCGGTCTCGAAGACTGTTGGATCGTTTTCGAGAGCCTTCCTAGCTTCGGCTTCCTTGCCGACTATTATCATACCCAGACCAAACGAAGTCCTGGCTTGAGGATATGTCGGATCCGCCTCATAAGCTTCTTTCAATAGCGCTACGGCCTGACTGCTCTTGCCGAGATTCAGATAATTCGTTGCTAGCTCGAAATTGACGACTTGTTTCTTTGGAGACAAAGCATGGGCATATTCTAGAACCTTCTCTGCCATCTGGAATTGCTGCAGATTATTCAAGAATGTCCCGCCGAGCACATACATTCGAGCGTCTTTCGGGGCTTCAGAGATCTGATCCTGGATATTCTTGACCACATCTTGGAAGAAAGCCTGCTTAGTCGGACCTGGTAATTGTTGAGCAGAGAGTACAGCACCGCTGCATGCCAACAACTGTTCGCGTATCTCTTGTTTTGACACATACACATCCACCGCCAGAGCATCATCGAAGGCAACTGCATCAGGCATCACATTGCCACCGCTACATAAATGTAGAGCATTGATGAGTCGCAGATTTGAAGATATCGCTCGGATATTGAAGTAGTAGACAGAACCTATCAATAGAAGGATGAAGACGGGGGCTACGATATACTCGACGATCTCGATATCAGAATCCCTCTCCCCCCCGATGGTTTTCGGGGCCTCTTGCGCGTCACCGCCATTGAATGAGCTTGCGAATCCTAGAAGAGTGAAGAAGAGGATATAGCTAGCGATATTGTCGAATACGAATATGTTATGGATAGCATACCCGGCCACGAGACCGGTAAGGATGCTCTTCTCCGCGATACCAAGACCCGATCTTTTCCAGATCGCCGCAAGAAGGAATACATACAGAGAAAGATAAGCTAGGAAACCTACCAAACCGGATGCGGTCAACCAATCAAGATAGACGCTATGGGCGCGATCGAACCATTGCTCCTGCGTCCACATCTTGGGATTGTAATTGGCATTGAAGATATAATTGAAATTCTCTTGACCCCAGCCCAGTATCGGCCTCTGTGACCATCCATTGATGGCCATCGGCCAGATGAAGTTGCGGGCTTGGCCTTGAGAATTGCTCCATGAGATATTTGCCAGACGATACAAGATATCGTTCTTCTGCACGAAAGATGAGCTGCGATTGAGCCAAAG
Source organism: uncultured bacterium (assembly GCA_903825415.1). Classification (GTDB taxonomy): domain Bacteria; phylum Patescibacteriota; class Minisyncoccia; order Phycocordibacterales; family PALSA-1337; genus C7867-002. The sequence continues at coordinate 6,555 of CAIKAN010000059.1, read as the reverse complement.
GACGAAGCCGAGAATGATGATGAGGGCTATGACTCCTCCAGATATCCAGCGAGACTTCTTTGAATTTGAATGATCTCTCGCTAGAACTGCATACAAAAACAGGGCGAGCATGATAGCACCAGCAAGGCCGAGGATCGTACCGCGAGTCGCTGTCTCATACACTTCGAAGGCAAAGAGCGCACCGATCACTCCATACAACCATTGCATAGCAATACTACCCATGCGCGAACGCACTGAAAACAGCATGTAAATCGCTAGACCAGCATTGATGAGCATGTACACGGCCATATATTCCGCATTTCCCAATGAAGCATCTATGCGCGCCGAGCCTTGATGGATGCCGGTCCAACCGAATAGTTGGATAAGACCGTAGATACCTACAATGAAAGCGACCGCGAGCTCAAAATTCAGGAAATAATGCCACCACCTCTTGCCCTCTTCGCCTGAACCGAAGAGAGACGATGCTGCCATAAAGAACATCCATAGATGGATGATAGTCATCCAGCCCTCCATACGCTCGAAGTTCGACCACATGCTGCGGATCGGATTGACCCCCAAAAGATCAGCTGCCAAAGTCACCGCAGCGAAGGCTGTCACCGCAACAGTCAGTGCATTGAGCTTGGGACGGTATTTGGCGTCCAAAAATGCGAGGATAGCCCAACTAGCGAACGCTATCTCAACCAGAATGCGGAAATAGAAAGCCTTTCCAGTGATGAATGGGAAAAATAGGTTATTAGCGATATCGAAAGGAGTATGCGGTATAGGGAAAAGCGCGAAAAGAGGGATGATAAAGATCGCCGTAATGGAGATATATCGCGTAATGGATTTCATGATTTTGCCGGACTATTATTAATAATAACCTAAAGACTGTATCATATCAGCTCATAATAGACAAAAAATCAGCTGCCCTTATGTCTGCTGAAGAAATAAATGCTGATCAGAAGCATGGTCAACCAGGAAACACCGTTCTCGATGACAGCTCCCATGAGACCGAATGGGTAGATCAAAGCGAATGAGTATACGATCGTGACGATATTCCCAAGAGTCGTGACGAGATAGAGCGTCTTGGTATCCTTCAGCACCTGGAAATATATGCTAAATAAGGAGAGTCCGGGTATTGTGACTAGGCCCAAGATGTATATCTGGGAATACCAGACTGACGATAGATACTTCGGGAAGAATATCTGAAAGAAATATGGGACGATCAGATTATAAGCTATGACTATTACGACCGATATCAAGGTCAGCCTGATCACCTTGTCTACTATGCTTTTCCTCAGACCCGTTCCGGACAATGTGCTGAATTTCGGTAAAGCTATGCCGAAGACCGTCTTATAGCTTCCCTTGACCTGTTCAGGTATTATCGTCGCGAATGAGTAGATCGCCAGTTGAGCCGCGCCTAGCCAATGGAATACCAATATCTTATCCAGCTGATTGGCTAGATTCCCGAAAAAATTCATGAAACTGAGATGCTTTCCATATCTGATCATCGAATCATCGCCTATATCGTTTATCTGGTTCTTCTTCACGATATAGTAATAAGCAAAGACCGAGAAGAGCGCGGAGAAGATGAAGCCGACCGAGACCAGAAACAGCGCATTATTGCTGAAGACTACGGCCAGCATCATTATGCCACTGCTCAAAGTCTGGGATAGGACGAAAAAGATGGTCGACTGCTTGAAATCCTTTTTTCCGTTCCAGTAGCAGCCATACAGACCATAGGAGTTTATCAAAGGCGAACAGACTCCGAATATCAGAAGAGCTATGGCGATGCTCGCATTGTCATAGATGAGATAATATATAGCGGTCGCACAAGAGATAGCTGTAACGATCAAGCCCCAGCGCAGACTGACCATGACGCTATCATGCAAAACGCGATCCTTGCCTTGCGCGACGGCTTGCACGATAGCCGTGCCGAGACCAGTCAGAGACAGAGCACCGATGACAGATGTAATGGATAGGATGAATTTATAGTTGCCATAGACTTCCTTTGGCAAAAAATGAGCAAAGCACAAAGACAGACCGAACGATAGCGTAATGGATGCAACTTGACCGAATACCGACCAAGAGCCATTCTTCACGACATAGACCATATCCGTCTTAAAGATAGATTCGCTCCTGCGTATAGTCTCTTCGATTTTTTGTTTGATCTTTTCCATATTTATCATGACACAACTAGGCTTTCCTTTCTCTTTAATAGATATACCTTTTCGTGAAAATATTCAGATAATACCTTTCTGAAAATCGCGTCGAATATCGGCTGAAGCGCTCTACCAATGAACGGAAGCGACCAAAGCTTTGGAACGAATAATCCATAAGGGATCTCCTCGATGATATCAAAATATCTACAGATCACCCCAAGATACCAATCATATCCTTCATAATGATCAAGATAAGGCTTATCCTGAAGTTTGAGGCGTGTATGTATAGAATACCTAGATGAAAGCGTACAGATATAGCTGCCGCCATCTACTAACCGACCAAGAAGGAAAGCCATCTCTTCTTCTAGATTCTTCGCGGAGAGATATCCCAACCCCAGAGCGATATCGAACTTATTCACAGGACATTCGTCTTTCATGAAGAACGATAAGCGCTCATTCCCTTTCGAGATGCTTCGAGCGGTTTCGATCATCTTTGGAGAGATATCGACTCCAACCAATTGCCTAAATGAACCCGGAAATCGGCTATCCATCTCTCGTGTGATCACTCCATCTGCACAGGCGATATCCAATAGAGACAGACCTGTTTTGCCTCTGACCAATCGGCCCATCATTCCAAGGACTATCTGCTTCCTCCTCTTGAAAAAATACTGGACATAAGTCTCCGTCTTCCCATCATATCTCTTCTCAGAATATTGACCGCTCTCGGTATCATAGAATTCGATTATTTCTTTATTCGCGTCCATTTATTTTAAGATATTTATGATACAATCCAACTGTCTTGTCAACTTGGAAATCCAAGGAAAATGATTTTTCCACGCTTACGCGGCCTTTTTGGCCCATGCTTTCCCTCAATCTATCATCGGATAATAGCTCGATAAGTCTATCAGAAAATCTGTGCGAATCAAACGGGTCGACTATATAGCCGTTCTCTCCATCCTTTACAGCTTCAGGAGTCCCTCCGAAGCAAGTACCGACCACCGGCTTGCCCATAGCCATCGCTTCCAGATTTACGGTCGGAAAAGGATCTAGATATAGCGATGGAACCGCTAGAATATCGCATGCTTGATAGGCTTTCCTGATGAGGTCCCCTGTTATCCAACCAGTAAAACCGACACGGCCGACCATACCTGTCCCCTCGATATGCTTCTGCATCTTGTCGGTGTATTCCCCTTTCTTGCCCAATACTAGGAGATAGGCATTGGGTATCTTCTTGATGACCAGACCCATAGCATCGATCATGCTCATCGCCCCTTTACCGCCAGATAAGCGCCCAGAGAATAAAACGACCTTCTTATCAGTTAAGTCGTCCTGTCCGAGCTCTGTGCCGTATGTCGTCTTTGGCTTCGCTTCAGCATGCTCGTGCCATTCCGAGGCATCGACTCCGTTGTGCACCACCTCGATGTTATCTATGCCATTCGCCTCAAGATTGAGCTTCAAGCTCTCGCTGACAGAGAATATCCGGTCAGCGTATCTCAAGAAATGTCTGATCAATATCCGTCTCAAGGGATTAAATCTCAATCCCGCATACTTCATCTCACGCCAGATAGATATCTTATAATCGGTCCTGCCCTTGATCGGATATACTTTATTCAGAGAAACAGCATGCGAATCATGGGTTGTGAAGAATACAGCTCGAGAATATTTCTTGGCGAACCGAAGTATTGAGAAAGAAAAGTAGTAATGGATATTATGCGCATGTATCACATCCGGCTTTAGATCTCTCATGATCTTGGCAGCACGAAAGACTATAAATGGATTGAATGCTCCCAGATAATTTCTGAAACGGACATCGTATTTGGAATATAGCCTGATGATCCTTATGCCACCATGAAGAGAGTCCTCCACCTTTGTAATATCTTGTGTGGCAGTCAAGACAATGACTTCATGACCCTTACTAGAGAGCTTCCCAGCCAGGCTTGAAGCCACTATGCCTGCACCGCCATAGCTCTCTGGGGGAAAATCGTCTGATAAGAATAATATCTTCATCTTTTATCCTGGCTATTAGCTCTATTTCTTGAACACGAAGCACCATCCTATGGCATGCTTTCTATTAGACTTTCCCTGATCCTTGATGTCCAACCAAACCATGAATCGCCCATACATGCCGATAGCCTTACCCACGACTCTTCCTATAAAGGGCCTATCATACAGTCTCATGACATCAATCATACGCCTTATCCTGATTTGAGCCAGATTAGAATAATATCCCCCGCGCTGATCGGAATGGACGACCTTAAAACCGGCATCTTCGAAGATGCTCGCGATACCGTATTTTGTATACCTGAAGAAATCGTTCGGCTCTTCATGGAGCTCGTTCGTCTGAGGGACTGTCACCAGAGCTGAACCGCCCTTCTTTAAAATGCGATAGATCTCTTTGGCTGATCGCTGGGGATATTTGAGATGCTCGAATACTTGAGTGCATAATACCGAATCAAAGCTCTCGTCCGGAAATGGAATAGCGTCGGCACTGCCGACAATATCGACATTATCGTTCTTTGCTAAATCCATGCGAATAGTGCTTGTCACTAGGAGATACTTGCCATATCTATCTGCCTCGCCGGCGCCGATATCCAGCAGCTTCCCATTCAAAAGACCGCCAGCTTTCTTCAGCTGTTGCTGTAACAAGTATCTATCTGGCTGAAAGATATACATTGGTATTTAATGAGTGGCTAAGTGCATAATTCAATACTTATAGCGCATTTCTATTATGTGCTTACCCTTAGGGACAATCAAGGCCATATCGGTATAGTTGGCTTTGAATATTTTCGTCTCTCTACCATCTATAGTAGCATGCCAATCTGGCAACCACGTATCCCCCATGAAGAGATAACCTGATTTATCCATCGATACCTTGATCTTGAATGAATCCTTGCCCATATCGGCCTTGACCTCACGGACTATCGCATCCTTCCTCGGATTATCATACTCTTGCAAACCCAGCACTCCCTCTAATAATATCCTCGGCGAACCATCCTCGTTCAATTGGTCTGTATAGTACTTGAATTTATCGCCATCATCCCCGCCCAGCATCGGATAAGCTGAATCGGATACAAAATATCTAGGCCAAGTGCCCGAAAGCTGATAGAGATAGATGCGAGTCTTGCATTGGCCGATATCTTCCGAGAATATCTCTTTGAAATCATGATCATCTATCTTGTAATACGATGCGATATATTTTATGTTCAGCGAGCGCAAGAAATTCTTGCGCGATACGAATGCTCTGATCTTTTCTTCGGCAGGGCCCTTATCATTGCCCAATTGAAGGCCATACCTGTCCACCGGAGCAAAGCGCGAGCCGATATAGCTCTGGGTATCGCCTGTCCTCGTCCAGATATACGGCTCATAGCCATCAGCGCTGTCAATGCCATAGAGAAGGTTCGTATTCGGCTCGAGCAGCTCTTTCCTCATAGCCAGATCTTGCTCAGATATCTCCCAATGATCCATCTGCGGGAAGGAGCATCTGGTCGATTCAGTGAACACAGAGACTCCATTCAGAGGAGAAAAGACCCTGAATGGGATCGTACTGGTAGCTTCCCTGTCTTTAATGAATCTCACAGTATTCGGCAATGATAGATAGTCATCTCTAGAAAAAGCATTGATATAGCTACGGTATTGAAAGACGAAATTCAAGATCACAACGGACAAGATCAATAAGCTGAGACGTTTCATATCTATTCGCTCGAATCTAGAGAATATGAGATAGGCGCTGACCATTCCGAATAAGAGGACTATGACATTCCAGTCGAATATCGAGAATTGTCGGATGACTTGAGTCACATATCCGTCTATGAGAGTAAGATAATATCCGCGATCGAAGCCTCCAACGGTGCCGTTGAACATGTGCTGCAAGAAATAATCGTGGGCGATCGACTCTATTCGGAAAAGAAAGAATGCGAAGAGGACCGAGAAGACCGAGATGATGGGCAAGATGATGTATGCCACAGATCTCTTTATATACAGAGCCATTTTGGAGATATGCAGAGCGATGAGAGAGCGCTGAGCGATGATATAATCTAAAACGAAAGCGACATAGATCGCGATAGCGAAATCTCCCACGAACATCATGCGCGGCGCTTCTCGGATCGCATTCAAGAACGGTAGATAGTGAAAGATGAATATGATCGGAGAGTATTTTATGGCTGAAACTATGCAGAATATAAAACAGTAAAAAGGAAACCTCGAATTTGGATAAGCAGCATATATCTTTCGATAAACTATGATGCCGAAGACCAATAAGATAAATGGCATTATGCCTACATAGTTCGGAAAGGCTTGGGCATAGAGAGACGTATAAGGTATTGAAAATGAAGGCAAAAAGTAATGGATGATATGATAAGGGTAATATGAATAGGCATACATCATGCTTAGACCGACGCCATCGTTCCTGGACGTT
>CAIKAN010000058.1 GCA_903825415.1 uncultured bacterium | reverse complement strand
TGCAACATTCAAACCATCACCTCTCACACCTCGCGACCAGCAATGGTCGCTTTTTGTAATATCAGACCACACAAAAAGATCCTAAATACAATCTATTGCACCAGTCGCTGTTTCAACCACAGAGGATCAACTCAAGTATGAATTCTCTGTCATAAAATACAGATGAATCACTCTTTACCCTCAGAAGCTAAACTTTACACTGGATTCCCGCTTTCGCCCTACTTCGCTCCTCGTGGTTCGACTAGCTCACCACAAGTACCTCGGAGCTACGAAGGACTCGCGGGAATGACATCGTTGTTTGCATGCGTTATATTTGAATATTGAAAATTGATTGTAAATTGGAATTTGAAAATTGAAAATTCAAGTAAATACCATCCTGAGAAAACCCAACCGCTTGCGCATTTACTCCATCCCGTGTTAAGCTATGCTCCATGATAAACGTAGAAATAGCCCGCAATACCAATGAGAGCAGCCTGAGTCTTTTGCGCCGTTTCAGCCGCAAAGTCCAGAGCTCCGGAGTCATCCCCCGCATCCGTTCCATCAGATTCAGCGGACGCACCCAGAGCCCTTACAAGATCAAGCAGCGCGCCCTCACTCTGATCAGCCGCCGCGCCAATATGGCTGAGCTCATCAAGCTCGGCAAAGCTCCAGTCAAGCCAGCCCGCCGATAATCTCGCTCTAGCTTTTGGGTATGAGCCTCATTCACGATCTTTTCCACCCATAGCACGAGCTATGGGTGGTTTGCGTTAATCATTCCATGTTCAAATGAATATCACGAATAAAACCAGAGCCATGCTGCCGCGCCTCCCATTCAAGGCCATGAAAGAAGCTGCGCTTGGAAAAGCATATGAGCTAACAGTCACGATCATCAGTGCTTCCGAGATCCGAGCCTTGAATAAGGCCTATCGCAACATAGATGAGCCTACCGATATCTTGAGCTTTCCTCTTTCCAAGACCGAAGGTGAGATCTACATCTGCCCCGCCATGACCAGACTCGAAGCAAAGAAATTCGAGCGTGATTATGAGAATTTCTTTGCTTTCCTCTTCATCCACGGTTGTACACATTTGAAAGGATACGAACATGGAGATACAATGGAGAGACAGGAGATTAAGATACGAAAGCAATTTAATGTCTAGAAATATCATCACCGGAATAGATGTCGGCACTTATCATGTCAAGGTAGTCATCGCGACCGCCAAGGAGAAGAACGAGAAAGGCTTCCCCAAGATCATCGGGATAGGCTCTTCTGAGTCCCACGGCATCCGCCACGGATATGTGACCAATGTGAACGATGTGGCCAAAAGCATCCGCCGCGCTGTCTCTATGGCTGAAGAAAAAGCTGGAGTCAAAGTTAAAAAAGCTTTTGTAGGCGTCAGCGGCATAGGCATGGCCAGCATTGCCGTGACAAGCTCGATCATGACTTCTAGGGCTGACGCCGAGATCACCGCTCTCGATATAGAGAAGCTCCATGAACAATGCGAAAAAGATATACCCAAAGCTTCTATCGCCAATCGCCGCATCGTCTACGCCATACCTCTGCAGTACAAGATCGATGGCTCCATAGCCTTGAGCAAACCAGAAGGTCTAACAGGTAATAAGATCGAACTCAAGACCCTCTTCATCACTTGCCTGGACCATCACGTCGCCGATCTCATTCAGGGTGTGAATGAAGCCGGTATAGAAGTCGAAGATATCATGGCTGCCCCTATCGCTGCTGGATTCGTGACTATCTCAAAATCCCAGAAGATGGCAGGCTGCGTTCTGGCCAATATCGGCGCGGAGACAGTTTCGATAGCAGTATTTGAAAACAATATTCCCACTTCCCTCGAAGTCTTCCCTATCGGCTCAACGGATATTACTAATGACATAGCTCTAGGATTGAAGATCCCTCTTGAAGAAGCAGAACAAATTAAAATAGGCGCCATCACAGGAAGCTCATATCCTCGCCGTAAATTGGAGGAGATCATAGCCGCCCGCCTGTATGACATATTCGAATTGATTGAAGCTCATTTGAAGAAGATCGGCCGTAATGGTCTATTACCTGCTGGAATAATAATTACTGGCGGAGGCTCTGCTCTGAATGCCATCGATACCGTAGCGCGCGCCTCGCTCCGTCTCCCTTCAAGAATAGGCACTCTCGGACTCACCGAAGGCAAACAATCTTTCAAAGACGCCACCTGGGCAGTCTCATACGGCCTCTGCATCTGGGGGCTTCATAGCGATGATGATTCGGACAATCTGGAGACGACTTTTACTACTCTAGGGAGAAGGGCGTGGAGGAGAGTGTCGGATTGGATCAAACAGTTTCTTCCATAAATAACCGCTAGTTTGTTAATAATAGACCGTAAATGTTCAATTGATGATATTTACTCGAATTTTCAATTTACAAATTCCAATTTACAATCAATTTTCAATGCTATAATTCTCAATCATGTTGAAGAATTACAACCTTGAAGAAAGAACGGCGAGATTCGGCGAGGCAGTCATTAGATTCGTTAAGCGGATACCTCAAGATGCGATCAATAAAAGATTAATCAGTCAGATTGTCGCATCTGCCGGTTCTGTCGGAGCTAACTATTGTGAGGCAAATGAAGGTGAAAGCAAGAAGGATTTCACCCATAAGATTTCGATTTGTAAAAAGGAAGTCAAAGAGACAAAGCATTGGTTGAGAATGCTCGCCTCATCAAATCCAGAATGTAAGAATGATTTAAGAATTCTTTACAAAGAAGCTCATGAATTGTTACTGATTTTTGCAAAAATCATCCGTTCCTCACACGTCTTGAAAATTTCTTAATTGAAAATTGATTGTAAATTGGAATTTGAAAATTGAAAATTCAAGACAATACCATCCCGCTATCACCGCTTCTCTCTCAATCCAATAAGGTCTTCAAGCTCCCTTGCGCCCTCTTCCTCATATGGTAATATACAACTTATAACAAACCCAGAATAATCCCTTTTTCCTATGCCTAATATCACTCCAGAAATCGAAGCGTTCGCAAGGATCAAAGTTCTAGGTGTAGGCGGATCCGGTGGCAATGCAGTCAATCATATGATCAACTGCAAAGTTCGAGGCGTAGACTTTATCGCAATAAACACTGACTCACAGGATCTTCATCGCTCATTGGCCAAGAAAAGGATCAATATAGGCAAGAATCTCACTCGCGGCCTAGGCACTGGTATGAATTCCGATCTAGGCAAGCGCGCCGTTGAAGAGACCAAGGAAGACATCCAGGAGGTAGTAAAAGGCGCAGACATGGTATTCGTCACCTGCGGACTGGGCGGAGGCACAGGGAGCGGTGCAAGCCCTCTAGTGGCTCGTATCGCCAAAGAGCTCGGCTGTCTCACGGTCGCTGTCATCACCAAGCCATTCTTCTTCGAAGGAAGACAGCGCACTCGCATTGCCGATGCCGCTCTGGAAGAGCTCCGCAAAGAGGTAGACGCCATCATAATCGTCCCCAATGACAAGCTTATGACTGTCGTAGACAAATCAACGACTGTACGCAATGCTTTCGCTATGTGTGACGATATACTAAGGCACGCGGTCGAAGGTATTTCTGACCTCATCACCACCCCAGGTATAGTCAATATCGACTTCGCTGATATACGCGCCATCATGGAGAATGCCGGGCCAGCGCTCATGGGCATCGGTTCCGCTTCTGGGGAAAATCGCGCTATCGAAGCCGCCAAAGCTGCTATCAATAGTCCTCTTCTCGATGTTTCCATCACCGGCGCCAAGGGCGTGCTCTTCTCGATTGCTGGTGGAGAAGACCTGACCATGTTCGAGATCCAAGATGCCGCCAAGGTCATCACCGAATCCATAGACCCTGAAGCCAAGATCATCTTCGGTACAGTCCGCGATGACAAGCTCAAGAAGAATGAGATCAAGATCACCGTGATCGCCACAGGCTTCCCAGAAGGAGTGGCCATGCGCGCCGTCAACGCTGCTCAAACTACCACCCGACAAACTATGGAGCCGGCCGCGGAATCCCTTACCAAGAAAACGGAGAAGGAGCGAGCCGGCAGGATATTCAATTCCATTTTGGAGCCCAAAAAAGAAGCCTCTGCGCCAGAGAAGATCGTTGAAATCAAAAAAGAAGTCAAACCTGAACCCGCCGACGATGATGACGATTGGGGCGCGATTCCGGCATTCTTGAGGAGGTCGAAGTTGAAGTAGGAGTTTCGGGAGGTCGGACCTCCAGATTTATTCTCATAAATGTTGAACCCCACAAGAATGCTTCTTGTGGGGTTTTGAAAAGCATCTCCTCAGGAGAGATTATAAGCAGTAGACCTAACCTCCCCCTTCTGGTTGAAAGTGATCTTGAATTTGTTTAGCAGCTTCCCTAGCCTGTCAAATATTGAGGTCTCAAGCACCATGTCATCTCCCTCAACGAAGACATGAGACTCCATCCTGTTGCACAGGGAGATCGACTCTTTCACCGCGTCGAACACTCGTTCGATCTTTTCACGAAAACGCACATCTAACCAGTCTGGCAGACTGCACACCCCCAACTCACTACTAAGTGCAAGCAGGCTCGGTAAACACCAAACCGCCCAACGAAGAGTCCCGCTAGGAAAGTTACTCTTCATCAATTCTCGTGTCCGTCTGTCGAATATCAGTGTATTTTTCTTCATGATTTACCTTTCGGTCTGGCTCATTATGGCCAATTGTTTCTTGTACTGACAGGACGATCGCAGCCATCAGGCCGAAAACACCCTGTATTTCAAAGAAGATGATAACCCATGCCATGGTATATTGTCAAGATGTCTAGCAGATCAATCGGCCGACAAGATTTCTCCTCGCCTAACATTAAAATTCACGCTATTATATCCCCTATGAACAATCAAAACGAACAGCTATCAAATAAACGCCATACGCTCGCCCACCTATTAGCGGCAGCGGTTTTGGAGCTATATCCGGACGCTTTGGCCACGATCGGTCCCGTCGTAGACAACGGCTTTTACTATGACTTTGAATTCAAAGCGCCGATAGCAGAGACAGACCTCAAGGATATCGAGAAGAAGATGCGCAAGCTCCTCCCTTCCTGGAAAGAGATGAAAGGTGAAGAGATGGCGGCCGATCTAGCTCGCGCCCAATTCAAGGAAAATCCTTACAAGATGGAATTGATCGAGGAGATCATTTCAAAGAAAGAACCAGTGAGCATTTATACTGCAGGAAAATTCTCTGATCTTTGCCGTGGAGGACATTCGACGAATCCTTCTAAAGAAATTGCGGCAGATTCATTCAAACTAAGCCGTATTGCAGGCGCTTATTGGAGAGGAAGCGAGAAGAATAAAATGCTGACGCGCATCTATGGAATCGCTTTTGATTCCAAGAAAGAATTAGATGAATACGAAGCCATGGTCAAAGAAGCCGAGAAGCGCGATCATCGCAAGCTAGGCAAAGAGATGGATATCTTTGAATTCGATGATGATGTCGGACCAGGTCTTCCTTTGTGGTTGCCAAATGGAGGTGCGATGATCGAAGAATTGGAGAAGTTGGCCAAAGAGACAGAATTCAAGGGCAATTACGCTCGTGTGCATACCCCTCATATCGCCAAAGAGTCAATGTATCTTCGCAGTGGTCATTTGCCATACTATGAAGATTCAATGTTCCCTCCCATGGAATACGATGGCGGCAAATATTATATGAAGGCCATGAATTGCCCGCATCATCACAAGATCTTCGCTTCGAGGATGAGGAGCTATCGCGATCTGCCTCTGCGCTTGGCTGAGTACGGCACTTGCTATCGCCATGAGAAATCGGGCGAGCTCTTCGGCATCATGCGCGTTCGGATGATGCAGATGAACGATGCTCATATATATTGTTCCGAGGAGCAATTCGCGCAAGAATTCCAGGCCGTGAATGAGATGTATCTCAAATATTTCAAGATCTTCAATGTGCAGAAATTCATCATGCGCCTTTCCACCCACGACCCCAAGCGCCTCGGCGAGAAATTCGTGAATGAGCCGGAGCTGTGGAAAAAGACCGAGGATATGGTACGCAAAGTTCTAGTCGATTCCAAGATCCCATTCGTAGAAGTGCCTAACGAAGCGGCTTTCTATGGACCCAAGATCGATGTCCAAGTCTGGAGCGCCATCGGCCGTGAATTCACCCTAGCGACCAATCAAGTGGACTTCTCCGTGCCCAAGCGCTTTGACCTTGAATACACCGACAAAGATGGCTCAAAGAAGACTCCTCTCTGCATCCACCGCGCTCCTCTCGGCACCCATGAGCGCTTCATCGGATTTTTGATCGAACATTATGGAGGCAACTTCCCTCTCTGGCTGGCACCCATTCAAGTCAAAGTCATCCCCGTTGGAGAAGCTCATTTCGAAGCGGCAACCAAGGTCAACGCTTTGCTGCGCGATGCCATGATCCGTTCTGAAGCTGACTTGGGGAATGATGGGCTTGGCAAAAAGGTCAGGAATGCCAAGAATATGAGGATACCGTATTTCATCATCATCGGAGACAAGGATCTGGCAGCCAATAAAGTCACCCTTGAAAGCAGGGATAAAGGTCAGATAGGACAGATGGAGGAAAGCGAGGTGGTGAAAAGGCTGGTGGAGGAGGCGAAGGAGAGGAGGTAATTATTACATATTCAATGGATAAACCGAGAGAATCCAATATCGCCTTTATTGACGGTCAAAACCTACATCTTGGTACTATTCAAGATGGTTGGAAGGTTGATCTGAAAAAATTGCGCATATATCTTAAAGATAAGTACCAGATCACCGAGGCATATTATTTTCTCGGGTATGTATCCGAAATAGAACAAGATCTATACGACAATCTACAAGAATCCGGCTTTATCGTCCTATTCAAAGAGCACAATCCTGCGCTAAAAAGTGCAAAGAAAGGCAATGTTGATACTGATATTGTCTTTGAAATAATGAAGAATCTTATCGATAATAAAGACTTTCATAAGATAGTTATCATATCTGGAGATGGAGATTATAAAAAAGTAGTTGATTATCTAATCAAGAAAGACAGATTCGAGAAAATACTCTTCCCAAATAGAGACTTCGCTTCGTCTTTGTATAAACATTTCGGAGCTGAATTCTTCGATTATTTATACAATGTAAAGACCTATATCGAATGGCATAAAAAAGAAAAGGGCTCCTAAGGCACAAAAACCTTTCGGATCCCTCTTCGTGTGGATACAACACTAGTATACATGAATGTTAGAGGAAAGCAAGCAGTTTGACAAACATACTTGAATAGTGTACTGTATTCGTAGACTGATTTTTGAAAAATCACCGCGTCCCGACGGTTTTCGGGTATGCAGAAACGATGGAAAACTATGAAAAGACTGATTATGGTTTGGTTGGTAGTGATGGTTGTTGGGGTGGGTAGTGTGGTGGCAGACAATTGGAGTTTCGTCGAAATGCCCGGAGCAGGTTTCACCGCGGCAACAGGCATCGATGGAAATAACATTGTCGGAATCTGGGGTGGTCCTCCCAACCATTGTTTTGTTTATAACGGTGGAAATGGGAGTTGGATGACTCTTGATATGCCAGGGGCTACTGACACGCAGGCACTTGGTATCGACGGGAACAGTATTGTCGGTGTCTACGATATCAATGGAACTGCTCACGGATTCTTTTACGACGGTGTGAGTTGGACCACTCTTGATATGCCGGGAGGTTGGGGTGGAACACAGGCACATGATGTATCAGGTAATAACATTGTTGGATACAATGGGGGGCATGGTTTTCTTTACAACAGTGGGAACTGGACCACTCTTGATGCACCCGGAGGTAACTTCACCATGGCATATGGTATTTCCGGTAACAATGTAGTTGGTTTCTACAACACATTCACTGGCGGTGAACACGGCTTTCTCTACAACAATGGAAGTTGGATTACCCTTGACATGCCCGGCTCAATCTGGACACAAGCACGAGGTATCGATGGAAACAATATCGTTGGAATCTATAATGACTCTGGTAATGTCCGACATGGGTTTCTTTACAACGGAACAGGTTGGACTACCATCGATATGCCTGGATCAATTCAAGAACTAAATATTTCTGGCAACAAAATTGCTGGCTACTATGCCAATGATGGAGGTGGCCTTCAAAGTTTCCTCTACACAGTTCCAGAACCCTCAACATTCGCCCTCTTCTCTCTCGGCATGATCGCCGGCTTCGCTCTCATTCATCGCAAGAAGCAAGCGAAAGGATGAAGCGACTCGTCAGCACAACATTCAAAGACACCGCATGGTTCGCCCAGCGGGTCTTTTTTATTTTCAGAAGTGAAACCTCTATAAACCCCCCACCTTACCGCCCGACCAACTTCAGATACATATTGCAGATAACATCTTTCATGCTAGGATTCCACACAGAATGACAACAAGAGTAACTTATGAGAAAAACTGAAATCACCCAACGGATCCGATCGTTGCAGAAGAATTTAAGGGCTCTGAATGAGCTGTACAAAGGAAGACAACCGAGCCCAGGAAAATTGCCAAGGAAACAACTAGCGAAAGAGTACGATCTGCTTCATAGTTTGGCCAGTACCGCTTTCATGACGAGACGCATGTTCAAGCGCTGGTTAGCTGTCGAGCAAGAATACCTTTTCCGGATAACCTGCTGTTAATCTGCCCACTATGTCTGCGAATATCGCCCATCCAAGTCTTGTTGAAATACACAGGACTTTTTGTTGAAATTTGAGATTCTTTCTTCCGTCAAAACAACGGCTCTACGCAGAGGTGTCACCTCTACAAAATCGCATTCTAGACTACTTGACACCAGCTATGCAGTGTGCTATACTGGTATAGGTTTCCTTAAAGACAGTCAACATCAACCCAAGACCGGAAAATCCGGCTCTTTGAAAACACTACGGAATATGAAGACCCTATTATCGTTGGTTTGTTTCGTCATCGTCACGGCAGCTTCCAACCTCGTCGCCCAGCCCACTATCCTCTACCCTACCAACAACCAAGTCCTTCACCAGGGAGACAAAATCGACATCACCTGGATCCCCAGGCGAGGCGCCTGGCAGGATGTGGTTATCGGTCTCCAGGATAACTTGACCGGTGCCATCGAGTGGGTCGGATTCCAGGTACCGAACAATGGAAAATACACCTGGACCGTTGGCACATGGGGTTTGGACTCCGAATACACACTCGCCATCATGGATGGCGGAAACATCGCCAACGTGTCGACTGTGGAAGTTACAATCCCTCCGGCACCGATCCAGGTGCCGGTAAGCATTCGTCGAACTATCTCTGTGGAATGGCAGGCCAACACCAACCATCTTTATGAGATCCAGACCAGCACTGATCTCAAGAGCTGGACCGCGACAGGCGAGGCTTTCAAGCCTGCGCAGACCAATGCTTCCGCAAGCTTCTACGCGGAAAAGCCTACCCAATACTTTCGCGTCTTCGACAAGACGCCGTGACTTCGCCCACCCCCGCTACGAACATGAGCAACCTGCTCGTTCGTAGCGGGTTTCTCTTTTATACATGCGAAGGTCCGACCTTCGCGGATGGCCATTTCTCAGTTCCGAAGGTCCGACCTTCGCCAAAACAACGGCTCTATGCAGAGGTCCGACCTCTGCAAACCCACCCCCACCCTCCCTACCCATTCCGCATCATCTTCACGAACACATCCTGTGGAATATTGACCGAACCATGCTCCTTCAGCCTCTTCCTGCCCTCTTTCTGCTTCTCGCGGAGCTTCATCTTGCGCGTGATATCTCCACCTGAAAGCGTAGCGGCAGCGTCTTTCTTCTTGCCTGAAATAGAACGGGAGGAGAGGATGCGTCCGAGAGCTTGAGCTTGGACCTTGAAGGTGAAGAGCTCGCGAGGGAGGATCTTGTATAGCTTCTCGACGGTAGTTTCCGCTTCTTCGGGAACCCTCCTCCTAGAAACGACCCGAGCAAAAGCCGGCACAGGTTCATCGGCGACTAGAACATCCATGCGCACCACATCGGCATGCTGATTGTCGGTGATATCGTATGAGATAGAAGCATAACCGGAAGAGAGGCTCTTCACTTCATCGAAAAAATTGCGCATCAATTCTCGGAGAGGCATATTGACGGTGAGCATGGTGCGATTGTCCCCGAAGTTGTCGGTCGAAGTGACGAGGCCTTCATGCTCATAGACGGAAGTCATGAGGGAGCCGATATATTCGGGAGGAGTGATGATCTTCATGGTCACGACCGGCTCGGAAACATCGACTATATCGTGATCATCAGGAAAAAGCGACGGCGAATATATGACGGAAGTCTTGCCATTCTTGTTCGTCACGGTATAGGTGATAGTGGGCATAGTCACGACCAGTTCGAGATTGAATTCGCGGCGCAGGCGCTCGGTGACTATTTCCAAATGAAGCATGCCTAGGAAGCCGCAACGGTAGCCTTTACCAAGCGTGCCGGATGCTTCTTCCTCATAGGTAAAAGAAGAATCGGAGAGACGAAGACGACCGAGAGCTTGGCGAAGAACAGGCAGATGATCTTGGCTTTCTGGATAGATAGAGGCCCAAACCACGGGGCGTGGGCTTTGATAGCCGTCTAATGGTGAAAGCGAATCCTTCACAGAAGCGACCGTATCTCCAACGGAAGCGATGCCTGGCTCCTTTATTCCTGTAACGATATAACCTATCTCGCCAGCACTTAACGATTCCACCGGCGTATTATCAGGCTTGAATATACCTACTTCGATAGCTTCAAAGACTTTATCGGCTATCTTAAAGACGAGCTTATCATGGCGATGAGCGGTGCCATTCATGACGCGAATATAGACGATGACGCCGGTATGATTGGAATATTGGAAATCGAAGACAAGAGAGCGGAATCGATCGCTTCCGTATTCATTCATCGCGGTGTTTGCAAACCCCGCTCCCTCCTCGGCACGACAAGTGCCTTCGTTTCGCTCCGCTGCGCTACGCGAAAGTCGCCACTTGTCGCTGCCTGCGACGGTCGCGGCTGACGAAGAACCAAAAGGCGGCGGCACCCTTCGAATGACTTCGTCTAATAACAAAGCAACACCCTCCCCTGTTTTACCGGAGACTTTTAATACATCTTCCTTGGAACATTTCAAAAGCTGGCACATTTCAGCGACTACATCTTCAGTTCGTGCCAGCGGGGAATCGATCTTGCTGACTACAGGAATGATAGTTAAACCCGCTTCCTTGGCCATATTCAAAGTGGTAAGAGTTTGAGCCTGTACTCCTTGAGTGGCATCGACGAGGAGGATGGAGCCTTCAACAGCGCGTAGTGACCTGGACACCTCATAGGAGAAATCGATATGGCCGGGAGTATCGATCAAATTCAGAATGTATTCCTGTTGACCGTCAGCCGCGACCGTCGCAGGCAGCGACAAGTGGCGACTTTGGCGAAGCTCACTGTCATTCGCTAAGTCTTTAGACGATAGTGCGGAGCCAAACGAAGGCACTTGTCGTGCCGTGGAGGGAGCGGGGTCCGCAGAATCAACAAGCTCCGAACCCGCTGACGATTTCCACTTCATCCTTACAGGCTGCATTTTGATAGTGATGCCGCGCTCGCGTTCCAATTCCATGGAATCAAGGACTTGCTCCTGCATCTTGCGCTTCTCGATCGTGCCCGTTATTTCCAGCATCCTATCGGCCAGCGTAGACTTGCCATGATCGATGTGAGCGATTATAGAAAAATTGCGTATATGCTTGGGATCCATCTATTGAATATAGCAGATAAATCATATCCTCTCCACTTCCGCCGGTGGGATCTCCACTTTCCAGATCTTATGATGGATAGTAGCCCAGACAGACTGCAGCTCTTTATTCTTCAGCAACATCAAGATGAGCACTCCTATAATCGTACCGAAGATACCCGCGCAAAGCCCTTGAAGGAAAATTCCCCAGACCTTGGTAAGAGGAAAGATGGCGGAAAAGAATCGCAAACTCAAGAAAGCGCTGTAGCCCATAATGACCGACGCAGAGAAGCTGTGCAACAGAGTCGAGAATAGAGGCAGACTGAATTCTGGGAAAGACCGGGCGAACATCCACCAATGAAGGATAGTATTCAGTATCACTCCCAGAGAATATGCCAAACCGAGCACGAGAACGCTGGTACCGACTTGACCATCGACCTTCAGTAGATCTTCGAGGAAATATGCGAATACCGGATAAGCATAGAAGGCTTTGGTGAGGAGATATCCAGAGACCACTATGACCACAGCTGAGATGACATTGATAAGCAAGGGTTTGGCTGTCTTGCCTTCCGCATAGAATGCCCTGACAAATAGGACTATCAAGCTCTGCCCTATCGTCGAAACCACGAATAGGGCCAAGAGAGCGGCAGTCAGCCTGGTATCAGCCCAATCGAATTTACCGGCTCCAAGAACCGTCCTCACTATCTGTGCGCGCAAGACGATGAAGAGCACCATGAGAGGCATGCACCAGAAAATTATATGCTGCGCTGACACTATCATCTTATTCAAAAATTCCTTGGTATTCTTCTCGAAATAAAGCCTCGAGAGCGTAGGAAACACCGCTGATGAATAGCTGGCGCCGATAATAGTAAGAGGTACGGATTGGAGATTGAAAGCAAAATTGAATACCGAGATAGATCCAGGCGCCATGAGCGAAGCAATCGCTACTAAAACGAAAGAAGCCAGCTGATTGGCGGAAAGAGTGATAGTGCGAGGCAAGGCATTCAAGACTATCCTTTTCATGGTCACCCAATCGATGTTCAAAGTCAGTCTAGGCACGATATTCTCATGAGCCAAGAACGGCACCTGTATGGCCATGTGCAGGAAAGCTCCCAAGGCTACGCCCACAGCCAAGCCTGATACACCGAGCATCGGATAGCCGATGAGGACTCCAGCGATTATGCCCAGATTGTAGACAACTGGAGATGCTGCATAGACCAAGAATCTATGCCTCATCTGAGTCAAACAGGAAAATAGATTGGATAATCCGAGGAGGATAGGAGATAGGAGCATTATCCTCATGGATAATATCAGGCTCGGCAACAATGGGTCATGAGCGAATCCAGGCATAGCCACAGGGACTAGCCATGGAGCCAGCACATAGACGATAGCTGACGCCAAGACCATCAGGCTGAAATATACCGTAAAAACAGTATCAGAGAATTGTCTTCCCTTCTCCTGGCTTGTCGCAAAGCGCTCAATGAAATACGGAAGGACTATAGAAGCAGAGACCAGCATGCCAGCTGAAGCAAATATTAGATCGGGGATGCGGAAAGCAGCATAATAGACATCCAAGGAATGATTGGCCCCGAAAGTGAAGGCTAGCATCTTGTCCCTGACCAGAGCCAAAAGCTGAGATCCGAAAGCGAAGAATGCCAAGAGATACGCGGCCTCGTGGAGACCGCGTATTTCCCTGCCTATAAAAGTGAACAAACGATTTACCATATTTTCCTCATTCTAACATTTTCTGGTGACTAAACCCTACTTCTCCTTGACTGGCAAAGAAGGCCTCTTTTCCGGAGTAGCCGTCACTGGCGGCTGAGCATCTTTGAACGGTGACTTGCCTGCCCTGAGATTGTTCAGGATAAAGGATATCTCGGCATTATCAGGATTGCCTTTTGAAAGCTGTTCGAACTGTGTGATGGCTCCGGCGATATCGTTGACCCTAACCTGGGAAAGACCCAAGAAGTATCTAGCATTGGCATAGTCTGGCTGTAAAGTCACTGCCTTGGTCAGAGCATCAACAGCCGGCTGATAATTCTTGGCATTATACTGGAGCAATCCAAGTTGGAAATATAGGACTGGGCTGTTCGGATTGATCTGTGTAGCGACTTGAGCGGCAATGATAGCATTAGGTAGATCTCCCTTGGCAGCCTGAACTTGAGACAAGAGGAATATCGCATCGAGATAATTGCTCTTTACCTGAATCGCTACACCAAGAGTCTTTAGAGCGTCATCGAGCTTACTATTGTCAGCCTGCAACTGAGCTAGATTCACATAGAGCGAAGGATTCGTTGGATCAAGATTGATTGCATTGGTATATGCCTGAACAGCATTTTCGTAAGCATTCGGAGTCTTGATTGAAGCGGCAAGCTGGGAAATTCGAGCCTCTGATAGATAGTTATAATAATTGCTCGGATCAAAAGCGATAGCAGATCTAGCGGCAGAGACACCGGAATTGACCATATCCGTAACTCGCGTGATCAGAGCTGGTGATGACGAAGTAGCGGAAGATATGAGCTGGCTTATATTCAAGCGATAGTTCTCGGATAATGCCTCCCAATAGACATCTGACTTATCAAAGGACAGAGCTTTATTGAAAGCAAGATCAGCAGCCTTGAAATCCTGTTTTACAGTCAAGCTACGCACACCTGAAGAGAAGTATCCCAAAGCGATAGTCTTCTTGACATAGATAAGAGCCCAGAGAACCGCGACTACGACAAAGATGATGAGGAGTGCTGGTACTATCACATTCCTCATGATCGGAGAGATAGGCGCTATCTTTCTAGGCATAAGCACACCATTTGCGACAGCTGAGGCTACGAAGATGCCAGTCATCAAAAAGGCTGTGAAAAACATGACCTGTGATGGAACATATAGTATAGCCACTAGCCAGAGGAATATCGACGAGGCCGAAGAAGATACAGTCACGAAGCGAAGATATGGGTCCTGCGGAAAACGCTTGATCGAACGAGCGATAGCGATACCCAGAAAGACTAATAGTAATAGCCACAATACCGTACCGACCACGCCTTGAGTCGCAACCATTGTAGGCAATAAGCCGAAGCCTGTGCTGAATTCCATAGCCCAAGCATCAGTCTGATTTAGACCTGCTGGCTTGAAGACCATGAACGCCTGGCTGAAATGGTTAGGACCGACCCCGAATAGTGGAAATCCTTTGATAGAGCCTCCGACAACATCCAAAGTCATCTGCCAAGGCAAAGGTATCTCAGAAGGTTGCGTACCAGTCTTTTGGATGATCGGCTTGGAGATATTTGATCCTTGCCAGACGAATAGTATAGCTAACAAGAACAGTATGGTCGGCAGCCATGGAATCCTCGCCATAAAAGCCTTGATGCCGCTCTTGCCTTCTGCAGATTTCTGCGTGAACAGAGCGACTGTCATAACACCGAATGCGATAACGGCAGCCACCCAAGACATCTGATGATTGATACCTATAGCGGCCAGAAGAGCCACGACACCTAAGATGGAATTGAGGATCTTTGCCGTTCGCGATAGAGGAAGCAACATAAGGGCGCTGCTAGAAACGATAACGATCATTACGGCATATATAGCCAAGTCATACCACTTGCCCAAGATAGTAGACGAGCCTGAAGTAAATATCGAGAGCGATAGGAACGTCGGTCCAAAGATGAGCCTCAAGGCGTGGAATAGCACCAAGACAATAAAGGCTACGATCAATGATCCATATATAAGCTTCGCATGCTTGATATCCCTGCGCACAGCCTCATAAGCTATCCACCCACCCAAGAGACATAGCAGGATCATACTGGTAGTGCCGATCTCAAAGCCTTGTCCGAATATCGATCGACCTGAATGAATGCTCAAAAATGAAGATATGAAGAGCGATATCGCCAAAAGTATCGCCGTACAGAACAGAGGCTTTGGAGGAATGTTGATCTCGCGCTCTTTGAGGAAGAGCAAGATGTAGCAGATCGTTGAAGCTAATGCACCGATTGCGATAACGATAGTCTTGGCAAGATCCAATGCTAAATACGGACTGGTCACGAAGACCAGAGGAGATAAGAATATTGTAGCTAAGAATATATATAGAGCGACTTTTTCCCGCTTGATACGATTGAATATACCGATCTTTTCGGATTTGGCCTTGACCGGTTCGATTCGAGGCGATTGAACGGGAGAAGGTTTGGCGAAGTCTTTTGGTCTTTGAGACTGTCCCCATGGAGGATTTTGTTGCATATAATAAAATTAGTAGCTGTTAATACTTATACGTAATGGGACTATTGTATCAAAGTTAATGGCAAAGTCACAGTTTTCAGTGGAATAACTGTGGAGAGAATCCTGCCAAAATAGAAAAACGCCTTCTTTCGAAGGCGTTTTTCATTTGTTTTGCCGTACCGTAAGCCGAATTCTGTTTCACCACGCTATAGTCCTTCGATTGACTCAGGACGAAAGCGGGTTAAGACAACCATTTATCTCCGACATGCATCGCTGCATGCCTCTAGCGACTCAAATAACGGATCGCTCCGTTAAATACGGTCTTGCACCTAGGTAAGGATTTTGCCGTTGCATTCCTACGTTACCGTAGAACTCGCCCTACTACGCTCCTAACGGAGCTTCGAATGGCGTCTCTCGCTTTCGCTCGAGACGTTTCTGTTCGCACCTCTGGGTATTACCCGGCAGGCGTTACCTGCTACCATTGATAGTAGTTTACTATCTCGGTGTTCGGACTTTCCTCCCCATTCTGGCCTTTTCAGGCCTGAATAAGGCGGTTGTCTGGTACAGCAAACTACATTATACAACAATTATACTATTTCGCAAACTCCAGAGACGCAAGCAAGCTCTTTCTTCATATCTGTCTCATTCTGCTTCTCGTAAGAGATGATCTTGGAATAGTCGATATGCTCCATCCTCTTGGCCAGCTCTTTGTATTTCTTCTCATCGATCGCTTCATAAGGAGCGAGCTGATACACATGGTCTTCACGCGGTAAGAACGATAAGCCGCCGATGATGTCCCAATTCTCGTACAGCCAGTTGGCAACCGCAACCCATTCATTGTCCCCTATCGATATAGTCACGGATGGATTATGCTCGGTAAAATTGATCTTGACCATTTTCCAGTATTCCAGCTGCTCGATAGCACTGAGATCGTTCTTGAACGTTGTCGTACCATGAGGAGCCTGCACGGGGAATTCAAGGACATAAGTCGTGGCATTCTCCATAGTCTGACCGACTTCCGGTTGATACGGCACACCTTGATCTTTGAGCATCTTGAAGAGAGCGTCAGTCGAAGCGATGCGCACGCGGCGGATATAATACTTGGAATGGCGAGGATGCATGCCGGACGAGCAATCGAAGGTCTGCGAACCATTGCCGGAAGGCTTGACGCAAGTGACCGCTGTTGACTCGCTTATGCCGAATCTCTTGGCGAATTCTTTGTTGACCTTGACGGCTTCATCGCGGAGCTTTCTCATGACTTCAGGTTTCCTGACCGCTGGGCAATCCCACTGCCCCGTGATCGAGACGCCGAGCAGCCTCTCTTTCTCGCAATGCTCTTTCCATTCTTTGGAAAGATACTGGAAATTGGTGAGCATAGACTGATACGTGCCCAGAATCGCGGCGATGCGCATCTTCTTCATGAGAGTCTTCTCCGTATCATCGGCTCTAGCGATGATCTCCGAAAGATTGCAGAACTGCTTGGACTGAAGGATGATCTCTCCGCAAGGATTGACCCCTATCAGACCCACGATGTTTTGACCGGAAGGATCGAAATAGCCTTTGTATTCCTTCAAAACTTTGATTCGGCGTTCTGGCAAGGTCTTGGCAAGCGATCCTCGATTGAATATGCCTCTCTCTCCAGAACGGCTCTCTATGAGGGCCATCCATTCCTTGAGAAATACTTCATTCGTCGGCTTGCTTCCGTAGACGGCTGAATTGTTAGCCAACATCCTATGTGGATGCGTCGTGTAGAAAGCGCCTTTCTTGGAATCGCGGATATCGACATCGTCTAGATCAGATAGCGAGATGAGAGCGCTCCTCCTGACTCCTCCAGAAACGATGCATTCTCCCATCATGCAGATGATATCGTGCACATCGATATTGCGCAGACGACGCCCTTGCCTATCGAACATGACCTGTCGAGTAAAGCTCAAGAGGTGGCGCAAAGGTTCCGGTCCGGAAGCTTTGCCTCCTCCCACCTTGAGGCGAGCACCGAGAGGCCTGATCTGCGAAAAATCGAAATCTATATCCTTGCCTGAAGCCCAGGTAGTCGCTCCGATCACAAAGGCCTCGCACCAGCCCTCCTTGGAATCCGGGATAACGAAAGCCTTGGCCTTCTCTCCAGTCTGAAGCATGATCTGTGGGAATTTTTGGACATTGGCGCTCTCCGCAGAAAAGCCTACGCCCGTGCCATTCATGGAGATATACATGATCTCAGACATATCCTGGAATGATTCAGGAGCGATATATGAACAGTTGTATGCGCAGACATTGGTGCGGCGAGCCGGACCTCCAGCGAATTGCATGAGGCGCATGGAAGGAATGGACTCTTGATTGAGTATAGCTTCTCTGATTTCCTTGTATTCCGCCTCCTTGAGCTTCGTGCCCACATTTTCTCGCATAAAGCCCATATAACGATCTACTGTCTCGATGAATGTCTCTCTGCGGCTCTGCTCATCTATCCATCGCGAATAGGTACGATAGTAGACGAATTCTCCGAGCGCATTCCTGAAGAGCTTCTTTGAATCAGTCGCAAGTTTGCGCACTTCTTCCGGTACTTCAACTCCTTTGGCGCGCAACTTGGCGCGCTCTTCACGGTACAAAACGTAGTGTTTTGCAGTCTTCACATAATCAGAGCGCATCAGCTCCTGCTCTACTATATCCTGAACCCCTTCCACTGTAGGCAGGAAATTGGAAAATTTCTTTTTGATACGGACAAGCTCCGCATATACCTGCGTAGCGACCATGGTGGCTTCATCTATCGATCCCTCACTAGTCGAATTCATGCCCTTCCATATGGCATTGACTATCTTTTCTGAATCAAAAGGGACTATTCGACCATCTCTTTTAACGATCGTGGGGATAGAAGGAGCCTTGACCGCGCCTCCTGTAGCGGTTTTTCTTTTTTTTGGCATATGTGTGCGTAGGCGGTACGCTTAATGCTTAAGTTTTAATAATTGCTGCTATTTGTGCTAGTGGAAACAATTTTACTCCTCAAGCGCAAAGAAAAAAAGTGTGGATAACGGTCACGGCACAAAATAATTAAAATGTAAAAATTAAAATTTCAAAATCGTCCCTGTCGCAATCCCAAATCTCTCTGCTGCACCTGCATTCAATTCAAGCACATAAGGGACAGGAATGCCGGAAGATACAGTATTCGGAAATGTATCCGGAGAGAATCTTCTGACTATGCCCGTGACTCTTTTGCCCTGATCGATCCAGATTATATCTATAGGAAAATACATTCCCTTCATCCAAAATTCTTGTATCCTCGGCTCTGAGATGAATATCATGCCAGCAGATTGAGCGAGAGAATTTCGTTCGCCTAGACCCAACTGCATCTTTCGTTCAGTATCGGCGATCTCGGTATAAATATCGGCCTTGGGAGCATGGATAGTCGTCGTACTGTACGCATCCGTCATCTGATTTCCAGAGGTTTCCGTTATCGGTGTCGTCGAACCTAAAGCATTCAAGATATCCATAGTCGAAGAAGCGATGGCCGGAGTCGAGCTGGCCATGAATTCCCCTATCGAGGGGAATGATTTGCTGGAAATCATGTACCATACCAAGAATATCACTCCGAATATGCTGATAAAAGCATAGATGATCATGACAAAAAAAGACGATGAATCATTCTTCATATTGTGCTAGTATACACCCATATCAGCGTAGATTAAACATAACTTTAATACCATGTACACCATGAATTTTTGGCCGATTTTGGTAGCTTCAGTCGTGATCTTTGGTATCAGCACCCTCTGGTACTCACCCATCCTTTTCGGCAAGGAATGGATGGATCTAGTCAAGTTAAGCGATGAGGAAGCAGAGGTATCCAGATCAAAAGGCCTCTGGAAGCTCTACATAGTCCAGTTCATCATGTCGCTAATATCTTTCTGCGTCCTAGCATTCATCATCACATCTTCAAACTCGGACGGCGCAAGCAATGGTGCTTTCGTCGGCTTCTTGGTCTGGCTTGGATTTGTCATGACCTCCGGGATCGGCAGTTTGATTTGGGAGAAGAAGCCTTTCAAGCTAGTTCTCATCAATTCCGTATCGATTCTTCTCAATCTAGTCATCGGCGGAGCCATCATCGGGGCGTGGAAATAGTCCAGCATAAACTGATAGCACACAAAAACAGCGGCTAGGAGGACGCTGTTTTTGATGGTGATCATTATGATTCAATTCCCCAGCTGATCTATTATCACATCAACGATATATGGATCAAAACGATCCATATCGGAAGGTGTTAAATAGCCAAAGTCGATTCTTG
Organism: uncultured bacterium; assembly: GCA_903825415.1. Lineage (GTDB taxonomy): Bacteria > Patescibacteriota > Minisyncoccia > Phycocordibacterales > PALSA-1337 > C7867-002. The sequence continues at coordinate 86 of CAIKAN010000058.1, read as the reverse complement.
TATCATGGTCTTCTCCTCGCCTAGCATATTCAATGTAGACAGTTTTTTTCGGGTCATTTGGATCTGGGATTCTAATAGCCTTCTCC
>CAIKAN010000057.1 GCA_903825415.1 uncultured bacterium | reverse complement strand
GTGAGAAGGCGAGGCAGAACTGGAGAGGGTTATCTTTATCCTGATTAATAAAGTGATGCGTCTTATCGCCCTGGAGACTGAATCCCTGATTGCCGAATAAATTCAGCTCGCGCGAGCCGTTATAGAGGATTTTAAGTGAGCCGCGTTGAACAAAACCTGTGACTTGATTGGGATAGGGAAGCCTGAGATCACGCAGCTCCTTCCCGGCATCGATATTGATAATCAGAAATGAATAGTGTGAGGGAGCTTTGAGCGGGGGAGTTATTAGCGCAATCTGCGATCCGCTTATTGCCAAGGGCTTTTGCTTGAACCAGATATCTTCGCGGTATTTAGGGCGGCGTTTGCGGTTTTCTCGCGGGACCTCTGAAAGCTTCGTTACGAAGAAGTTCCCGGGGAACCATTCCCTTGATTCAAGCAGAATCTCCCTGAGGGGCATTTTCAGAGCTTGGGCGAGAGCCTCCAGGTTTTTCGTGGTCGTGAATTTGGCATAGCCGTTTTCCAGGGTTTTAAGGGCTGCAGGCTTCATCCCAGCATCCTTGGCCAGCTCAGACTGGGTCATTCCCATCCGTAGGCGTATTTGCTTAATCCCAAGTCCAAGATCAAGATTGGAATCTTCGGGAAACTCCGGCATGGCGCTTCTGAATTTGCCCGCTATCTGCTCATACATAGAACTTTTTTTCCTGTCTGGTTTGCCCTCAATAGGCCCTCTAACAAACGAATATATCACAGGTTAGATTAGATTTCAATAGTACCAATAAACAAACATAATAAAACACATTTAGGCTTCCTTGACCCTTCTGAAAAGTGCGTGTATGTTTCTCTTAAGGCAATACAGAAAAGGAGTTGAAGCATATGGAAATTAATGACAGAGGGCTTGAAAGAGCAGGAGAAATATCAATAAAAAAGTCTATCTGTTGCACCGAAGCCTCTCCCTCTGGCTTCTTGGGCCAGGCTAACCAGTTACCCTCAGTGGAATCTACGCCTTTGGCCAGCGAGGAGCATCACGCGAGTCATGTTTTAACGTTCTATAGCTATATGGCCTATAACTCCAAGCGAGGAAAAGGGGTGAGTTCTCATCTTCTTGAACGAGCAATACATCATCTCAGCGCTCTCCGTGAATTTGTTGATGGATCAGGGATGAGCGAGCTGGTGGCTAAGCTTTATACAAGTAGTCGAAATGAGCATAAACGGTTTCCGAGAAACGGCGAGCAGCATTGCCAGCTCATTCGCTCATGGCTCGGTAGAAATCAAGAAGGGATTTTGAGTCTTGCGGAACATTATCAAAAAAAAGCAGTGTTTGACGGACTGCTGCCTGTACCAGTTTCGGTCGGGATAAACAGTGGCGAGGGGACGGCAATCCGCGACCGGCGGGATCGCTATCTTGTTGAGGAGGAGCAATCGCTCGGTCGATTGTTCGTAGGCTACTTCAATAAAAAGATGGCGGTTCTTGTTCTTCTAATCCAGGTTCAACGGCAGAAGCCAGAAGCGAACGTTGTCAGCAATATGTGTGGTTTCCTGGAGGATCTATGCCTCCACCGGCTTGCGGATCCAAAGTGGAGGCGGTATCGCCGGGTGCTGCTTTGGCTCCAGCGGTTCATACGAAAGCTTCCCGATGTGACAGCATCGCAAAGGGGCAGGGCGCTAGATTTTGTGAAGGCCCTTTATGACGTTTTTGGAATACACCTGAAGTCAAGAGTCAAAGGAGCGCAAACATGAAAACTCAGAGGAGATCGTTCAGGAAGATGATAAGGCGCTGCGCCGCATTTTATCGATGGTTCGCCTATTACCGCAAACGCGTGCGATTGATTGAGGCTGAATTGGGCTCTCAAATCGAGGCTTGTTAGGAGATGAAGATGCAAAGGGACGAGGTGTCCGGCTCAACAACAGAAGACGAGATCCGCGCGATGAAACTTTACGGAGAGATCCTCAAACGACGCCGGAAGGAGCGCGGCGTTACCTTGACTGAACTCACACAAAGGATCGGCATAAACAGGGAGGTTATCGAGGGCGTGGAGCGAGGAATGCGGGACCTAACCCCGGCTCTCAAGAAAAGAATCAAGGAATTCCTGAGAAGGCAGAGGATCATTTGATGGATACCCCCCGGGGAATCACGGCCGGATTTAGCGATACGGCAAAGGCGGCGGATAGTTCCGCTCAGGCTCACTTACGGTGCCTTACGAAGGCGATGGACCGCATACAGTGCCTTTTAACGCAAGACGAGGCATTACAGGATTACGATCAGATCCACGCCGCTAAGTCGATCCTGTATGCCGCGATCGAGCAGATGGGGACACGTGTAGAAAGAATGGGCACAGTCCAGCGCATGCTTCGAGAGCTTTTCGCAATCGTGACAAGCCAATATCAAACTCCCGGTCACGACAAACAGGTTGGCCTCCAGATTCTCGCTGAACTAAAAGACAGATACAGCATCCTCATCCAGTAGACCTGGAGCATTTCTGCTTTTCCAAAGCCCTTCCGTTAATCCCTTTGACTCTCATTCTGCTTTTGATTAAGCTGATGGCGTTTAGTGGTGCGAGCATTCTGATCTGAGCCGATTCTCTTCGCTGAATCTCTTCGGGACCCATCCTTGGCAAGATTCAGGCAAGAACCTGGAATGGCGTTTTTTATCATGAAAATTACACCGCTGTAAGTACCTATAACAGAGTGTGTTGCAACTAACATCGGGGTGTAGCTCAGGGGCTAGAGCGCTTGCTTTGGGAGCAAGATGTCGCAGGTTCAATTCCTGTCACCCCGATTT
>CAIKAN010000056.1 GCA_903825415.1 uncultured bacterium | reverse complement strand
ATGGAGCTTTCGGGAATACGCTATGCTTATGAGAAATTACAAAGAGAGTACATCATCGCCGTGGAGTCGAAATATCTTGTCGATTGCGACAGCTTAAAATATGAACGGAAATCATGATGAAAAAAGTGCAGGCGGGTCAGAAGAACTTGTGCTTGACAAGTGTAGAAAGTATTGTAACATTGTGGCAGAAACACGCCTGAACGATGTTTTGCGCAGTAAAGGGGATCGTCAACCCCGCAAAGCGTTTTATCCCAGGCCACGGCAGCAGAAATGCGCTTTCGATACGGCGAAGCTCATGGTGGTATCCGCGGATAAATAGATCTTTTTGATGGCCTATTTTGCGGACATTTACCCAGCTTCGTTTGGAGGCGAAAGATAGATCGTCTACGGGTCTTGGTCGTGCAGACACATTCCATTTGGAAGAGGATCTGCATTTGATCGATTCGCTATCGATCTAAAGATGCAGTTTCAGATGGAAGTAGGTTACAGAGAGCGGACCCCCGGTTGCACAAGGCAATCGGGTTTTGTTTTATTCGATTGATGTTTATTCTGGTTTCATGTAGGGATGGCCACTTTTTTATCCGTGGTCCATGCATAATAAATAGCGAGAGCCATTCCCGTGATCATTACCAATATTCCTAGAGAATAAATAATAGCTGTCACTGTATCCGTATGACCCAGTAGCCCCGTGGCATTCAGCAGGTAATTCCAGTCATGGATGACACTGTCACCGCCTAGCAAATCGAGCTGCATTTTAACCGCATCTCCGGCGTAGATAGAGACATTCAAGAGATTCTGGCCGACCCAGAGCAGGCAGATAGCGCCGGAGATCTTTTGTGATTTGAAGAAGAAATATAGAGCGATGAATAGAGGTAGGGCAATCTGAAATCCCGAACCGGCAGCGATCTTTATGAACATTCCGAATGGCGTGAAGATGACATGGCCGGCTTCATGGAAGATGAGGTTCACATAGTCTATGAAATGCCAATCGGTATAAGTTTTGGCATAGTACCAGAAATATGCGCAGACTATTAGTACAAGAGAAACACGGATATATTTGTTCATCCAGCTCATTATAGAGCGTTCATAGATAAAAGTCTCTTGGATTTTCAAATAAAAATGCCGCACAAGGCGGCAGAGCTAGGCGGGAGGCTTCGCTCTCGTGGCTGACTGGCGTTCATTTCTTCGCGGATTGTCATCGGCCGAAGACAGAGATCAGTAGCGGGCTCACCGCGATCAGGAGTAGGACGCCGCCGATTAAGATAATCAGTGAAACGGGAACACTCGTCGTTTTCTTCGATCTTTTCATGGTATGGATTTGTTTAACTGCGGACCACAGCTTCCTATCATTGAAAATAAGAATCTGTGGTCCACAGTTAAACAGTTTCAACATCCACCATATATCTGAAAGCGCCTCTCTGGCGTATGGTATACCACCACACAATAATAGTTGTCAATCAGCTATGTTTGAAACCGGTAGCCCTCTGATGTTAGAGAATGTTTTGCCTTTTTTTGTGTGAAGGACCATAATATCGCTATGAAGAACTGCGTTTATTGCACTCTGCCAGAGATTCAATCTAGAAAGGCCGTTGAGAACGATCTGGCCATGGCTTTTCCCACGAACATACCGATCACGCCCGGTCATATGCTCGTCATCCCCAAGAGGTGCGTCGCCAAGTATGAAGATCTCACTGTAGAAGAGCGAGCTGCCATCGAAGACCTTCGCATGAAGCTAGTGAAGGCTTTGAAAAAAGCTTTCGGTGCCGAAGGATTCAATTTTGCCTGGAATGATGGCAAGCTGGCAGGCCAGTCGGTGCCACATTTTCATTTGCATATCATTCAGAGAAAGACTGGAGATGCCGGTATCCTAGAATATGAGCCCAGAAAATTCATTTACAGGCCAGGAGAGAGGGAAGCTTCTCCAGAGCGGGAATTGATCGCGGTCAGTGAATTAGTCAGGGAGGCGCTAGAATGACACTTTTGTAGTTTTTTCCGTAGAGCCTGGTGAACATGCCGCCTGATAGCCAAAACGAAATTGGAAACCACTGCCAAAGGTGTCTTGCTAAATTCGGCTTTGGCTTTCAGGCGGCATGTTCACCAGGCGCGTCACAGGAATAGTGTCAAGATGGAGATAACTTGCTAAAATCATCAAATATGAAAACCGAGATAGAGACGCGATTCTTGGAAATAGACAAAGCTGTATTGATATCGAAACTGAAGGCTTTGAAAGCTATCGATAAGGGCGAAGTCAAACTGGATGAGATCATCTTCTATGATAAGGACCTGAAATGGTTCGATGAGAATAAGCTCGTCAGGCTGAGGAAGAATAAGGATGTTACCAAGCTTACGTTCAAGAGCAACTTGGAGCAGCGAGTAGATAGCACGAAAGAGATCGAATTCACGGTCTCTAGCTTCGATGATGCCAAGACTCTTTTGGAAGCGGTAGGTCTAGTCGCTTATAGAGTGGTGGAGAAGATCAGACATACTTTCATCTTCAATGAAGTGACAATCGATATAGACACTTGGCCGAAGATCCCGACTTATGTTGAATTGGAAGGAGACTCCGTGGAAAAATTGAAGGTTGCCGCCAAATCGCTCGGTCTGACCTGGAAAGATCGTTTTGATGGCGATCCTCGATATGTCTACAAGAGATACGGCTTCGATTTCGATAAGATCAGAATCCTGACTTTTGCCAAGGTCGAATGATCGAATACCATTCAGGGATGGAATGGCTGGAATGGCTTTTCCAGTGATATGATCGGTGATACAATGCTCTCATGCAAGAAGATATATCGAAGATATACAAGGCCCTAGAAGATCAAGGCAAAAGGATAGAGCAGATATATGCTTCTGTAGAGAAGTCTAGGAAATATTTCTTGGCAGTCATCATCATCTCCATCGTGTTGGCAGTTGTTCCTTTGATAGGCGTCATCTATGAGATACCTACCTTTATGGGGATTTACGGTTCTCAAGACCAATTAAATCTCGGGATTTAAGCTATCCACAGATATTTGGGATTAATATATCTGACTAGTGGTAAAATATGGGCATATGAACCGTCTAAAAATCCCATGTCTAGTATTATTCGCGGCAGTCTTATTACTAGCAGTCTTTATCAAGGTTCCTTCAGCTCATGCTAGCGGTGATTTCAGTGGATGGGGAACAGCTCCTAATATCGGTAATATAAGTCTCAATTCTACGGATCCTGGCACAGGCGATGGCGGAGTCGGTACATCTGCTCATTCGTACAAAGTCTTTATGGCTACGACTACTGGCGATCCGACTATTGGTTACCTTGGAGGCTATGCCTGGTCTTCTTCTATTGGGTGGATCAAATTCGGAGCATCGACTCCTGGTGGAGCTGATGTTCTGACTGGAATGCCGATCGGCGGCGATACAAATGTTGCCAAAGTCAATCTTCTTACTGGAGCAGTTACTGGTTTCATCCGTGCTTGTGCTGGTACGCAGAATGGAGATTGTTCGAATATGACATCTCGTACTGACGGTTGGGATGGTTGGATAGAGCTTTCGGGGGTAAAACATTCTACGGATGGCAGTGATGGCAATGGGACACATTGGAATACTGTGACGGGAGCATTCAGCGGCTATGCTTGGGGTAGCGATGTGGTCGGTTGGGTTTTGTTGGATTCAGGATGCTCATCTTGTGTACTATCGACTTCTGCGCCTACTTGTAATGTCACAGCTACGCCGAATTCGGTCGTCAGTGGAGGAAATACGACTCTGTCTTGGTCTTCGGCTAATGCTACGAGTTGTCGCGGAACACTAGGCTTTACAGGAGCAAGCTTGGCGACTAGCGGTTCTGTGTCTACGACCACTGCGGCTACGATGGATTACGATCTGTCTTGTTCAAATCTGGCCAATCCGACTCCGGCGCTATGTTCATCGGCTACAGTGACAGTCAGCAGTGCTCCATCCGCTTCGCTAAATATCGGCGCATCAGCAACAGATAATCATGCTACACTGAGCGTAGCCCAAGGAGATAGCTTCTTCCTTAATTACAGCACAGCCAATCTGAATCAGAATGGCTCTTGTACGCTTTCATCTTCAGAGCCTATATTCTCAACAGTTCTTCCTATCGGGTCATTGACTGATGATGGTAGCCAATCGTTCAATTCTACTGTCCTGAGCGTAGGTACTCCGTATCACTTCAGCCTCGCTTGCAGTAATCCTTCAGGACCGGCTGTAACAACGCAAAATGTCACATTGAATATAACCACTCCTGCATATCCTCCTCTGACAGGCTCATGTACTCCGAACCTCACTCCTGTAACGATCGGATCTTCAGTTTCCTTCGCTCTAGCTGTTACTGGCGGTACCAATACTTATACTTATACGCTGCTACCGGATAATAATAATGCCGTTACGGGTATTTCTTCGGTCCCTTACTTCTCAAATACTCCCTATATTTACACAATGGTTGGTTCGATGAGCCCACATGTTGTGGTAACTGACACTAATTCTCATCAGACAACGAACTTAGCCTGCGGAACCGGAGTCACGGTTACCAGTTCAGGAGCAGATGCCGGCATGTTCATTGGAGATACGTCTTCTCATCTGCATGTGGGTCCATATACGATGCACGTTGTCAAAGGAAATCCGTTCTATATGAGATGGTATATAGTCGATCCTGATGGGGCTTATGCATGCACCAAATCTATCAATGCGCCGACTCCAGCCGCATTAGTGGCATCAGGATGGGATACAATCTTTGCAGGCTTAGCGGCATCACCGACGACTGCTAGAATGTTCGCGACAAATTCTGCAGGCTTGGTCTATGGTTCTTATACTTTCGCTTTGCACTGTCAGTCTGCCGATCCCGTTGCTCACCCGCCAGCGAATTATCCGGTCATCAATAGCTCAGTCATCCTTGATTTGACCAATTCTCACGGAGGGCAGTTCTAGGAGAGATATGAATAACCCCCGCAATGCGGGGGTTGTTTTGCTATTATCAACTTTTAGTCGGCCAGTGCGTTTATTACGGTAATCAGTTAATGTTTCTCCACCATTCCGATACGGGCGCCTCTCTGATGATCTCCAAGACTCTATCTATGGAATCTGTGATCTCGAACAGCTTCATGTCTTCTGGTTCGATCGTGTGGTATTTTTCTGCCATGGAGGTTTTGATGAAAGATGCTAGTCCATCCCAATAATCCGAGCCGAACATGATGATAGGGACTCTGGGAACTTTCTTGGTCTGTATGAGGGTCAGAACGCTGAATAGCTCATCAAAAGTTCCAAAACCCCCGGGGAAGAATATATAGGCCTCAGCCGCGAAAGCTAGCATGGCCTTGCGCACGAAGAAGTAGGTGAACTTCATAGAATGCGTGACATAAGGATTTGCGGAAGATTCTCTTGGCAAGCTAACATTCAAGCCGAGTGAAGCCCCATGAGCATCAAAAGCGCCTTTATTCGCTGCTGTCATGACCCCAGGACCTCCTCCTGTGAGTACTGCGTATGAGAGCTCTTTGACGATGCGATTGGCCATCTCCTCAGCTTGTGCGTAAAGGAGGTCTCCAAGGCCCTTGCGTGCTGAGCCGAATATCGTCACAGATTTGGGATATTTCTTTAGAAAATCGAATCCTTCTTGGAATTCATGTTTTATGTGCTCGATATGCTCCTCGGTGCCTTTTTCGTGAATATCGGCGCGAGTCAGAGGTTTGTTGTTGTTTTGCATGGGGATAGTATAACAGAAAACTTGTAGTGTTGCTTTTCTGATGTGTCTTATTTTGATTTATGTTACCCTATCCCTATGCTCAAATTCACCGTCCAATCAAAGCTAAAAAATGGTCGTGGCCGAGCTGGAACCATTGAAACTGCGCACGGCATCATTGAAACTCCGGCATTCATTCCAGTCGCCACCAAAGCCACGATCAAATCATTGACCATGGAGCAGGTGAGAGACGCTGCGGGTGCGCAAGCCGTGCTTTCCAATACATATCACCTATATCTCCAGCCTGGCATCGAAGTTATGGGGAAGTCAGGGGGGTTGGGAAAATTCATGAACTGGTCCGGTCCAACTTTCACCGACTCGGGTGGTTTTCAAGCTTTCTCTCTGGGTGGATCTCATGGCCATCGCAAAAAGATCGCCGATGGAGATGAAGAGGCTACAGAATTCGTGCCTGAATCGTCTTCAGATCTAGCAAAGATGGATGATGATGGAGTAACCTTCAAGTCCATTATCGATGGTTCTACCCACCGTTTCACTCCTGAGATATCTATAGATATCCAACATTCCATAGGGGCGGATATCATCTTTGCTTTTGATGAATGCATCTCGCCGCAGGAATCATATGAAGCTCAAAAGAAGGCTGTAGAGAGGACCAGTGAATGGGCAGAGAGGTGCCTGAAGCATCACAACAGCATCGGCAATGATTCAAGGCCTTCATTATTCGGTATTGTCCAAGGAGGCCGCTATGAAGAGCTGCGACGCCAAAGCGCAAGATCGATCGGGAGTATGGGATTCGACGGCTTCGGCATCGGAGGCTCATTCGATAAAGATGATATCGGCACGGCGGTGGGCTGGGTGGCAGATCAATTGCCGGAGGATAAGCCTCGCCATCTGCTGGGGATAGGGGAGCCCGCGGATATCATTCTGGGCATAGAGAATGGCATGGATACTTTCGATTGTGTAGCGCCGACTCGATTGGCTAGGAATGGCGCGGCCTATTCCAGCGCTGGCCGTCTGAATATCTTGAATGCCAGATTCATTTCCGATTTTACACCTCTTGATCCCGAATGTATTTGTTATACTTGCAAGAATTACACGCGAGCCTACCTCGCGCATCTATTCAGGGCCAAGGAGATGTTGGCCGCGACTCTGACCTCTATTCACAATCTCTATTTTGTAGTCGATCTTGCGAAGCGGGCGAGGAAGGCGATCATGGAGGAGAGGTTCGAGGAGTTTAGAAGCAAGATCAAAAATTAAAAATCAAATATCAAAACTACAAATCTATATATGTAAATATAGTCCTTCAGATTAATTCAAGCCCGCGTTCTAATTCCTGTAGGCGTGTCGATGAGCTTTTGCAAGAAACCTCGTTTCCGCCTAAGGCTGCATAAGCGTAATTGTTAAGTACGACATGATAGATACCCATAGCAGCCCGTTCTTTCCAATGTTCGACTTCGATTTTCTTGTAATAATCAATTGCTGCATTAGCGGTAGCTCGTCTGTTCGGACAGAAGAATATGACTCGACCAATATCCAGGAAGCGATCTCCGCATCGCATCTTTTCCCAATCTATTATTCCGCTAATAGAGTTCTTGTCGACAAAGACATTATCGGCACCAAAATCTCCATGAAGAAGCTCCCTCTTTTGTGTCGCGTATTTGCTGAAATGTTTCAATCTGCTGGCGACATAATCAGTGAAGCTCTTATCTACAAATGGCAGAAGAAAGATCTTATCCCAATCAAATATGTCTTTTGATCCATAGACAGCATCTATGTAATCGAGATGAGATCCATAGGGAGCGTTGTTAGTTAAGTCCAAGTATCCGTATCCGACTCCAGCTATCGCTTTTCTTGATATCTGTTCGATAGCGTCGAAGAGAAGTGGCAGCGAACTAAAATCATTTCTGTTATATTGATCTCGAACGGTTTCTCCAATGACTTTTTCAGTAATGCAGAAATACAGATTCTTGTATTTACCGATTTCCAGTACTTTTGGGATAGGTAATTCGTTTCCAAATAGCTCGGAGGCATGTCTATCTTTTTGAAAGCCTCTGTCTTCTGCGTTGAATCGGATAACCAAAGATGTGCCGCTGTTCTTGTATGAAAATGCTTTAGAGTGTTTTCCGCCTCCAAGCTCCTCGATCTCTTCAATTGAGTGGCCATAGCGCTTAGACAAAAAATCTCTCGACTCACCGATGTCGATGTCATATTTGGCTATGGGAGTCGGCTCTTTTCTTTGAGGCATAGTCTTTGCTAGGGATTATATCACTTGAGCAGTGATCTTTACACTTCTTCATTTCACGAAAGTGATATTCATTCTTGTTCCATAGTTTATTGAAAATGCTAGAATAATGGGATGATGCATTCTCAAGATCAAATCTCAAGAATTCAAAGAACTACAAATACGCTCTATGATTTACGTGATCATACAGACGTATTATTCTGTAAAGAGATAGCGGACTTCTTGATTGAAAAGGCTGGTGGAGCCGAAGGTTTAAGGATCTCGACACAGGAATTTATGGCACTTGTTGTGTCGAGATTTGTGACGAATCAAGGTTTAATAAAGCTAATGGCGGACAAATTTGGGAAGGATTTACAGATTATAGAATTGGGAGCTGGATTCACACCGCACTTCCTGAATCTCAGCACAGAAATCGGTAAATATATCGAGATCGATTTTGAAATGAATTCTGAGCTTAAAAGAGAAGTTACAGGGACATTTACGGAAAAGACTAATATTATTTTTGTTGCTGGAGATTTCTTATTGGAAGAAACATGGATTGAAATAGGTAAGCATATTGATCTGAGTAAGCCCGTACTAATTTTCAGTGAGGGGGTGGTAGCTCAATATTTCAATGCTGAACAAAAATCAATGATTGCTCATTTAGCTAGACAAGTATTGATTGCAGAAGGAAGCTGCTTTGTTATAGACGATACTTTGCGGAATCATTCGGAACTGCATTCCAATCCCATTATTCTAGAAGGTATGAACAGAATCGCTACGCAGTCAGGAAGCGCCGTTTATAATAAAGAGACGTCTACTTTTGCTCGAGAACTGGAAAACTGGAATAAATTATTCGATAATACCATTTATACGATTGATTATATCCTGAGCAAGCCCGATATGGATTTTGCTCTCAAGGCATTCAAGTTAATTATATGTGCAAATGATCCCAAAAGAGAGCTAGAGCCATTAATATTAGAACAGTCGAAGCAAAATACCAAAGATCGTATTTGGAAATAATATGAAATATATAGCCTGCATTTTCCTTAAAGAGGGTATAGTTGAAAAGTCACAGTCTCCCATGGATGGAGTCGATTATCATACGCTTCATTCCGGACTAGACTTTATCGAATCATATTTGAAAAAGGGTATAAGCGATTATTTGGTATTCGGGTCGACTGATAACAAATCTGTTGATTTTGCCAGTGAAGAAGGCTTGATCAAGAATTTTATAATAGCGGCAAAGGAGAAATTCAAGAGCGAGGCTGTTATCCATGCTGATGTAGGGCTTTCACCATATTCAAAAGATGGACATAGTACGGTAATGGAGAATGGGTCAATAAACTTTGAAAAGAGCTATGCACTGGCATCTAAGCTTGCGGTTGCGTTTGCACGAGCTGGTGCAGACTATGTTGCCCCATGTCTATCATTGCACGAACAGGTTCAAATCATTAGAAAAGCTCTTGATGATGCTGGATGCAAGAATACAAAGATTCATGCGTATAGCTCCAAGTTTTCTTCAGCCTTGTACGGGCCATATAGAGAGACTATTCAATCGCCTTTAAAGGCACAGGACAAGAAATCTTATCAGACAGACTATTCGAATCCAGAGGAAGCCTTGAATCAGATAGTATCCGATGAAAAGCATGGTGCGGCGATCGTAATGGTAAAGCCGGCTATGATATATCTGGATATTGTATATAGAGCTAGACAGCTCACCCAGTTGCCATTATCTGTATATCATGTGAGTGGAGAATACTCTATGATCAAGGAGGCTTGTAAGACTGGCATGCTAGATGAGAACGAGACATTCGATGAGGTGCACGCCGCATTCAATCGTTGTAATGTCGATTACGTGATCGGATATGCGCCGGATCATTTTGTAAGGTGGAATAATAAGAAGGTTTGAAAAAACTGTTTTTTTTTCTAAATCTCCCTTGGCCTATACTCCTCCGGCGCTCTATTCAACCACCATTCCAATTGCTCCCTGGTGAGCAAGCCTTCCTGTGAACCGATGAATTGGGCGACTGACATCGGATTGACCGGAGCCCAGGTCAGAGCTTCGAGAGGAGTCTTGCCCATAGCGAGAGCGGAGACAAAAGTTGAAGACCAGGCATCGCCACAACCGGTGCGCTCAAATGCAGGGCGAGGGTCTGGATATATGGGCATATGGTAATAATGATCTCCGTCAAAGAGGTAGGCGCCGTTGGTATTGTCGGTGATGGCGACTAGCTTTGGGCCGTATTCGGAGATCTTCTTCATCATCATCTTTATGTCGCTCGAATCGGTCTTCAAGATCTTCTGTGCTTCTTCGATATTCAGGACAAAGAAATCAGTTTTGGCGTATAAGCGCTTGAGCTCATCCATGCCCAGATTGATCTGGAATGTCCCTGGTTGGAATGCGAGCTTCGTCTCCTTATGCGCTTCTAGGTAGTCGGCAATTTCCATATGATAATGCAAAGTATTTGCCGGTAGGGATGTCAGATATATCCATTTTGTCGTAGCTATCTTGGGCAGGCGATAGTCGTATTCGATATGATTGACCAAAATGGTGCGGTCGACATCATACCAGAGCACGAAATGATAATTGGTCGATCGATGGCTATTGACCTTAACGAATGAAGTGCTGACGCCGTTCCTTTGCAATTCGACGGTACAATCCTTGCCGTTCTGATCGTCTCCGATATTGGTTATCAGAGCCGTGCGCAGTCCCAGCCTCGCCGAAGCGACTGCGGCATTGGCGGCATTGCCTACCGCTTTTATGACCTTCACGTATTCGAAAGGTATCTTTTTTCCGAAAGGCAGGCAGATTTCTTTTCCATGCTTGTCTACATCGCAATGTACATCGGCATCTTGGAGGCGGATGAAAGCGTCTGTGGTGATATCGCCGATAGCTAAGATGTCAAGGGGTTTTCCGAACATGGGGATATTATAACATGCCGTTTTCTAAAATAGCCGTATTTTCGTGGAAAGATTGGCGAAGATATCGTTTTCTCGCCAAAACGAAAGGGGAAAACACTGCCATCGATGTCTTGCTAAATTCGGCTTTGGCGAGAAAACGATATCTTCGCCAATCTTTCCACGATAAGGGGACATCCACTCTTTCATTTTAAGCATAATAACCTTACAATATAGCCATGAATCTAAGAGAGCATATCGCAGAAGCGAAGCGCAAGAAGATCGCCATCGGACATTTCAATGTCTCCACGGTAGACGGCATTTGGGCGGTCGCTGATGCGGCGCTAGAGCTCAAGGTTCCAGTCATAATCGGCGTGTCGGAAGGAGAGCGCGATTATATCGGTGTGAGGCAAGCTGTAGCGATAGTGAGGAGCATACGCGAAGAGCGCGGTCAGGAGATATTCCTCAATGCCGATCATACATATTCTCTGGCGAGGGTAGAAGAGGCGATAGATGCAGGATTTGATTCGGTCATATTCGACGGAGCACAGCTATCTCTCGAGGAAAATATAGAGATGACAAAAAAATGCGTGGAATATGCCAAGAATCATTCTGCTGCAGACAATAGAGATATCCTAGTAGAGGGCGAACTTGGCTTTATCGGGAAATCATCAAAGGTTATGGATTCCATTCCTGTTGGCGCGGTCGTAGGCGATGATCAGATGACCAAGCCTGACGATGCTGCGCGATTCGTGTGTGAGACGAAAGTCGATCTATTGGCTCCGGCAGTCGGCAATATCCATGGGATGATCCGTGGGGGAGATCCAGCATTGAATACCGCTTTAGTCGGAAAGATCAGCCAGAGCACAGGCATCCCTGTGGTGCTTCATGGAGCTTCTGGCAATTCATCTGAAGATATACAAAAGGCCATCAAGGCAGGAATTGCGATAGTCCATATCAATACCGAGCTGCGCGTGGCATATCGGGCAGCTTTGGTGAAGTCTCTATCAGAGGATCCCGAAGAAGTTTCGCCTTACAAGTATCTCAAGCCAGCCAAGATCGCCATGCAGAAGGTCGTGATGGATAAGTTGAGGCTGTTCAACGGCTTGCTGTAGTCAGAAGCTGTGAATAAGTCGATCTATTAATAAAAATAATCTGCTATAATACAATCAAATGTCATCAGGAGTTGAATTCGATGAAGATAGGATAAATTACGGTGCTCCGCAATCTGAGCGCCGCAATGCACCGTCTTCTTTTGCTGGGTCACCAACATCGGGTGGAGCTAATTCTTTTGGCAGGCAGCCGAAGATGATCCAATGGCTCATGGACAAAGGCATAGCCAAGTCGCCGAATATGGCACAGATGATCTTGATCGGTATGGTCATATTCAATTTGGTCGTTACCTTTATTGTATTAAAATTTTTCATATGAAGAAGTCGACGGCTAGATTATCTCTGTCTACATATATCGTATTGTCTTTGACTTTGGCTACGAATATCTTAGTCACGTTCGTAGTGCTCCGGTATTTCGTCCAGTGATCGAATACGAGTGATTTTGATATCAGTCTAGCGTTGATTTTGACTATTTTTGCTAAGCATGTATAATGGTTCGCATGCTATCTTTACCTATAGAAAAGCGCGATATGAAGGTCAAATCAGAAGCGCTACGCAAGACAGGCCGTATACCGGCTATTTATTATGGACCCAAAGAAGTCTCTACAGCTATAACTGTTGGTACGATCGAATTCAAGAAAGCTTGGAAGAAGGCTGGTGAATCATCCGTCATCATCCTCAAAGATGCTTCCGGTACAGAACATGAAGTCCTCATCTATGATGTCGACACTCATCCTCTTTCTGGAGAGCCTCTGCATGCCGATTTTTATGTGATCGAGAAGGGTAAGAAGCTCCAGATCGCTGTTCCATTGGTTTTCTCAGGGATATCTCCGGCCGTCAAAGACAAGGGAGCTATCCTGGTCAAGGTGATGCGCGAGATCAAGATCGAGGCTGCTCCGAGAGACCTTCCTCGCGAGATCATCGTAGATATTTCCAAGCTCGTCGAACTCAATGATTCGATTCATGCCGGTGACATCGCTCTTCCTTCCGGAGTCGAGCTCAAAGTCCCTGCTACAGAAGTCGTCGCATCGGTCGCTGAAGCCAAAGAAGAAGTCGAGGAGGCTCCAACGCCTATCGACATGTCTTCTATCGAAGTCGAAGCCAAGGGCAAAGAAGCCAAAGAAGGCGCTGCCGCCGCCGAAGGCGATGCTGCCGCTGGTGACAAGAAGCCTGCTGAAGGCAAGAAAGGATCCGACAAAAAGTAATCTCATTTGCTATAATCAAGCGATGAAATCTGTCATAAGCGCTTTTTTCACGTCCATACTCGTCTTTTCATGTACGACCGTTATTGCGCAGGCGCAGATACTGTCACCTGCTCAGAGAGCCCAATTACAACAAGAATTGACTCAAGTCGAAGCGGAACAGAAGCAAGCTGAGGCCGATCTCCAGAGCGCACAAGGGCAGAGCGCTTCTCTTTCAAAGGATATAAAGGTCTTGGATGCTCGGATCAAGACCGCACAGTTGAATATCAAAGCCAAGAATCTTCTGATTCAGACCCTGGGTAACGATATAGCTATTAAGAGTGGTCACATTGCTTCTTTGGAAGCGCGCATCGCCAGCGGCAAGCAGTCTCTGGCGGATATACTCCGAAAGACCAATGAACTCGGTGCCATCTCTTTGCCTGAAATCGTCCTATCACAATCGACTGTATCCGGAGTTTTTACTGATCTCGATGATTTCAGCTCGGTCTCAGGCAGCCTTCAAGATGTATTCGATGAATTACGGGCTGATGAGGCTTCGACGACAGCGGAAAAAAATGCTCTAGATACTCGCCGCAATGCCGAGATGGATGCCAGGTATGCCATCCAGCAAGAACAGAAGAATATCCAGCGTGATCAGGATCAGAAGAAGCAGCTCTTGGCGGTGAGCAAGGGTAATGAGAAATCCTATGCTTCTTTGGTAAAGGATAAACAAGCTCGCGCTGCACAGATCAGATCGGCTCTATTCTCTTTGCGCGATTCTGCAGCCATACCTTTCGGACAAGCCTTGCAATATGCTCAGCTTGCTTCAAAGAAGACCGGAGTCCGTCCGGCTTTCATTTTGGCTATCATCACGCAGGAATCATCTCTGGGTAAAAATGTAGGATCTTGCTATCTGACAGATCAATCGACGGGATCTGGAATAAACGCCAGATCTGGCGCAGTCATGTCCAAAGTCATGAGTCCTCGCGATATTCCATCATTCGTATCGATTTTGCATGATATAGGCGGTGATCCGACCAAGACTCTAGTTTCTTGTCCTCAATCCATCGGTTGGGGAGGTGCTATGGGACCAGCCCAATTCATCGCTTCGACTTGGGTACAGTTTAAAGATAGGACAGATACTGCTATGGGTATTTCCGGCATGCCTGATCCATGGAATCCGGCTCATGCCATAATGACTTCAGCTATTTATTTATCTGATCTTGGTGCAGGCAATGGCGGTTATACTGCTGAATGGAATGCAGCTTGCCTATATTTTTCCAATAGAAAATGTCCAACTGGTAAAAAGCAATATACTGCTTTAGAAAAAAATATTAGGAGCTATGGCAACGGTGTTGTCTCTCTTGTAGATACGATACAGCGGACTATGATAGATCCGCTGCAGGGGTATTGATAAATCAAGATGACCATTCCCACGCATCTTGCGGTTGATCTGGCGATATTTCTACTTTTGATGCAGATTCATTCGGTCGATGCGGGTTATGCTGATCTTGCTTTAATTCTTGGTTCAAATCTGATCGATATGGATCACTTCTATTCAGATCCAATATACCATCCTAGAAGAAATCCGTTTACAACCCATAGAGTTCACAGAGCGTGGTTATTGGTAATATTCTTTTCAGTAATTTCGATCCTTATCAGACCGCTTATGTTTTTGGGTATAGGCTTACTGGCTCACTTGTCTCTCGATTATCTTTACATAAGGAGGGAGAAGTTATGAGTTTCTGAATGAAAAACAAAACCCGCCGAAGCGGGTT
>CAIKAN010000055.1 GCA_903825415.1 uncultured bacterium | reverse complement strand
TCTTGAATTTCTAAATCAATCGATAAAGGATCTACAAAAAGCTGACAATGTTTCAATACAAAAAAGAGATATTGGCTATATGATAGACAAAGCTAGAGTTATTCAGAAACTACCTCAACTATATGGCACTCAATACAATATTGACAAAGATGGTGTCCTAAAATATATCGAAATTGAGCAACCAGAAGATCTGGAAAAAAGACGCATGGAATATGGCATGGAGAGTTTTGTAGAATATAAGAAAATTGTCGAGAACAATTTACGAACAAACTAGTTGACAGTCATTCTGGGACGCGCTGAGATGTTCACGGTCACAGATAACCTCTATGGTACATATCTCACCCTCTCTAAACATGCTTCACCTCCGGCAACTCCACCGTGAATACCGACCCCCTATCTTTCCCTTCCGATTCCGCATGCACCCTGCCATGATGCGCCTCTATGACCTTCTTCACAAAGAATAGGCCATATCCCGTGCTATTCACATTGATCTTCAAAGATTCCTTACCGCGTCCGCCCTTAGTGAACAGCTTCTTTTTGACATCATCCGTCATACCGATGCCAGTATCCTTCACCGCAAAGACGAGGTACTCCGCACGATGAGCCAAGGAGACGGTTATCTTGCCAACAGGCGTATAGTGGATAGAATTATCGATGATATTCCTCAAAGCCTCCTTCATCTGAATATCATCGGCCATAGTATGATAATCCCCATCTTCGATCTCTACATTGAATTCCAAGCCCTTCTTCTCTGCGATCTCCTTGAGCGCCTTGACCAGATCCTTGACCATATTCTTCAGATCAATTATCTGCATAGAGAATTGGGCATTGCCTTTGTCCACATTGGAAGCATTCAAGATCTGTTGAGTGAATCTCACCCCCTCCGTCAAAGACCTCAACCCCTCTCTCAACATCGGCCTTGAAGCATCTGCCACCGGTCCATATGCCGGCTCTGTCAACAGCTCTGCGAAGATGTTGCGGCTCTTTGAAAGATAGCCCTTGATCTGATGGCTGATGATGTGGATAAGGTTCTCTTGTTCGATGTTAGTCAGAGCAAGTATCTCTCTCGCTTTAACTTCTCGATTGACACTATTAATAAGAAATATACTGAACACGATTGCCAATAGGAATATAAAGAAATTAACCAGCCAGTCTATAAGTTCTGTCGCTTTAAGTAAATTAAAAAAGGAAACCAAAATCAATGCCGTGGAAAAAATCTGAGCGGAAATAACTTTTGTGTTCAGGAGCTTGAACCTTAAAACACCATATACCATGAACACGATATATAGGATTACTAAGTAATTCCCAAAAGGATAAATGGCAAACAATTGAGGAAAGAAATTTGTCACCCCTCCGCCGTATCCCATAATTCCACCGAAGATTGTATTACGAATCTGTTTACGCAACACACTACCCTTTTCAGCCTTAAAATATCCGTAGAATAGATATCCAATTGTAATAATTGCACAAAAAATAAAATATATTAAGAATACAAAATAATATGGTCCAGGATTCACCCAATTGAATCCATATCGTATCGTCATACCAACCTTAAACAATGGAGAGAAACTAAAAAACAAAAGCAACACGACACATGTCAGCAGAAAATATTTTAAGTATTTTGCTTTTATATTAAGCAGCTGTAAAATGAATATGAAATACAGGAACGGCAATAATATAGCCGATACATCAAGAATATATTGCCACAGCCACGCCTCACTCGCCGTTGTAGACAGGGTCACGCCTGATAGCCCCAATGCCCATCCCGAAAACGCCATACATGAATAAAACCATGCACGGGCAACCTTATTTGTTCGATCTGTTCTATATATGATAAAACTAAATACAATACCGCTCAGACATAGTATCAGAGTTGAGATGCTAAAATAGTTCATCAGATTCTTAGGTCAATTATACCAATATTATTTTCTTTTGCCAGTTCGACAATTTTTGAATCAGGATTCACAAGATATGCCTTTCCAACGATTCTAAGCATGGGTATGTCGCTTTTATGATCGGCATACGCAACCACATCATTAATACTATACCCTTTACCATTAATATAGGCCTTTAAAGCATCGATCTTATTTTCACCATAAAGTACTAATCCTTCGATGTCGCCAGTATACCTACCATTTATCGATTCGAGTTTTGTACACAAATAGTCATCTGTATGAAATAACTTAGCCATTTTTGACACTATAGGTTCAACGGCAGTTGATAACATTAATACTGAATAGCCTTCTACATGAAGGTCTTGAATCAAATTCATGCTTTTAGGGTAGACATTCTTCAAGATTACACCTTCAATATACTTATCAACGATATCGGCTACGTGTTTCTCTGTCTTTCCCTTTATATATTGCAATCCTGTAGTCAAAATTTTCTTGACTTCATCTACAACCCCTAATTTATACATAACAAACCATAAATTCAACCTTAACATATAGAAGATTCCCACATAGCCAGAAGAATATAAATAGTTAACTAAACCTCTTTGAGATTGACCTTTTATTAAAGTGCCATCAAGATCGACAACTGCAAGTTTTCTATTGTAATTTTGATTCATAATGAGGATATCTTTTGCCTGACAATTTCTCTAATTCCTTCATAACAACTTCAGTAACATATACACATATATCCTTATCTGAATCCTTATCGTGATGTTGAGAAAAATGTAACGGTTCACCAATATGTATTTCAACAACTCGTTTAATCTTTGGCCATTTATCATGACGCGACATCACATCATACGTCCCTCTTATTCCAACTGGAACAATAGGAATATGATGCCTAAGAGCAAATATAGCAACCCCCGTAAATGCCTTCTGCATCTCTTCACGGTGAGGCGACCTTGTCCCCTCAGGAAATATTCCAATAAGTTGACACCTCTTTACATGCCTACTTACCCTCTCATGTAACTCATGTTTGTCGTGTTGGTTCCGATCAACTCGGATTTGTCCAGTAAACATCATCAGAAACTTCCACAACGGATGCTCAAAGAATTTTTCAGCTGAAAGAAAATGAATATTCCTAGGTGATATTGCAGCAAAACATATAAAATCAAAAAAACTTTGGTGATTAAAGGCAATTATTGCCGGTTGATTCACCGGGAAATTCGATAGACCAATGACCCGTTTAATCAAAAACAACCGAATTACAGCTCCAACTATCTTTCTTAGAAAGTAATACGTAAAAGCAATAAAAGGGTGATCCGAATCAAATATTGAGGCCATTTGAATAGATTATACCATGGGTATATGATTGATTGTGAAGCACAAAATAACACGTTACACTTATATTATAATCAATGCAATTCGATTGGTATATTCTAGGAACGATTCTATCAGGTCTATTCAGTTCGTTTTTTGGCTGCTTGGTACTAATACATAACCGCAACAAGATGGGGGTAATATTTTTTGCGTTTAGTTTATCTTTCTCCTTATGGACATTACCATATGCGATTTGGCTCGCTCAACATGAGCCTATACCAGCGCTATTTTGGTCAAGAATGCTCATGCTCGGAGCAACACTGCTTCCAATCTTCTACCTCCATTGGATAACTATAATTTTAAAACTCGAGACTCGGCATAGAATACTCCTGTTGGTTGGATACATATCGACAATCTTTTATGCAGTATTTTGTTTTTCAACGTTATATATTGATAAAGTAGTCCATGTTGGCAATTTCCCATTTTGGCCACACGCCAATTTACTATTTACAATTTTTTTATTTACCTTACTTCTGCCATTCTTTATATACGGAATATTTTTAATGTCGCTTGAGTTTTTTTCAAAACATGTCCATGTTATCTCCAAATTCCAAAGCAAATACATTTTGATTGGCAGTATAATAAGTTGTATTGGGGGTATCGCAAATTTTCCATCCATGTTCGGTATACCATTCATCGCTCCACAATTAACTATATTAACTGTCTTCCATCCAATATTTTGGGCTTACGGATCAACTTATCATAAGATATTCAACATTAAGACGATTGCAACCGAGATACTTGTTTTTGGTTTATGGATCTTCTTACTATCACGTGTAATAGTGTTCAGGGATATCTCCAACCACCCTGCAGACTGGCTCATGTTATTAATAATTATGTTAGTAGGTATTCTTTTGATACTCAGTGTTAATCAAGAAGTCAGACAACATGAAAAGAATAAAACTCTTGTAGCAGACTTATCTTCTCTCAACTCCACCCTCTCCCAAAAAGTCTTCGAACAGACTCAGGAGATCCGATCGATGTATGAATCCGAAAAACAAGCCAGACATGATCTGGAAAAGCTCAACGAGAGCAAGGATCAATTCATAATGATCACTCAGCATCATATGCGCTCCCCAGTTTCATGCATGAAATACGAATTGGAATCATTGATCTCTGGTGCTTATGGCAAGGTCAGCGGCAAGATGAAGACGGCACTCGAGGAGACCAGATCATTCGCCGATCGCCTGACGAGGATCATAGAGGATCTTCTTCATATCACGGCCTTCAAAGCCAGTACCAACATTTTGAGCTTCACAAAGACAAGCTTTAAAAGCGCCGTAGAAGACAGCATCTCTGAGCTCAAAAACGAGATCAAACGCTCCAATATAGCCGTCACATATCCACAGGGCGATGATAATTGGCCAGAGCTGATGATGGACCAAGGCAAGATCCGTGAAGCCATATTCACCATCATCGAGAATGCTGTCAGATATAACTTAAAGAATGGATCGATCACGATATCAACCGCCGTCTCCGGCGGTGATTTCATTCTTGTGATCAGAAACACCGGTATCGGCTTCAAGGCAGAAGAGAAAGAAGCGATAGCCACCGCTCTATTCTATCGTGGCGCTTATGCCCGCTCGGTCTATCCCACAGGCATGGGCGTAGGTTTGACCACCACTAAAACAATGATCAAAGCCCATGGAGGAACTTTGACTATCGAATCTGAAGGCGAGGGACAAGGAGCAGAAGTCTCTATCAGATTGCCTATGAACAAAACTTAGCCTACCCATTCAAGGGAACTTCCACCACAGTGCCATGCGCGCCGCTCTTTTCTTCTTTTCTCACATTATAAAGCTTGACGATCTTGTCATATAGCATCTTCGACATCCTATCGTATGCAGCATTGGCAGGTACATCTACAGGTTCGCCTATATTCACGGTCAGCTCGCGGCGGAGCCAAAGCCTGCCATTGGTCCTGATAGAGACAGGCAGGATCGGCGCGCCAGTTTCAGAAGCTAGGACAGATGCCCCCGGCCTGAAAGGGGCGATAGTATGCCCCTTGACGATCTTCCCTTCCGGAAAGATCACAATGTTGCCCTTATCTTTGATGATCTCCTTGGCTTCGACGAGATTCTTCTTGATGCCGCGGCCAGGCACGACGATGAAGACTCCGAATAAGCTATATATGAAAGCGATCACGCCGATGCTGGCTAAAAAGTTCAGCCATTTCCAACTGAACCTATTCACGGCCATGAAGCGCAGGGGCAGATGAGGAGTATTGAAGCCGAGTATGAGCCTGAACAGGAAGCTATCAGAGAAATTGGAGTGATTGGCGATGATGATGAAAGGCTTTGTTATCTTCTTGAGATTATCACGGCCATTGATGCGGATATTATAGAGTGAATGAAAATAGACGTATACTATCGGCCAGGTCAAAAATTGGGATATCCTCAAGAATTTCATGGTATTTTGTTTCATGCCATACTACACCAATTGTATATAATTGTCAAACGTAATAGAATTCTTCGAAGACCCGCCTGTAACGGCCGATAGTCTCCCTGGCATCATGCTCATTCAAAGCAAAATCGGAGCCTTCATGGGCGATCTGATTGCGCACCTTATGCGCTTCCCATGCATCATCCAGACTCTTGAAATCGCCTTTCGCTACCCTCTTCAGCTTCTCCCCCACGCTATCTCCGCGATATCCCATCTTGCTCAAAAGATCGTCGAGGATGATATCTGCTTCGATGATAGCCTGCCTCCAATCGCTGGGGATATTGGATTCTGCATGCTTCTTGACGCTTTCCCAGCGCTTGGCCATGGCAATATCAGCCATAGGCGCTTCTTCGTATGCTGGCACGACTTTCAGATCGTACATCTCTTCTTCTTTTTTTCTGATTATCTTCAAGCGCTCGACGCAATAGATCAGTGCGACGAAGAAGAAGACCGATAGCGGTATAGATATACCCACGAAAATGCCGATCACCTGTTTGATAGCGACCATGGAAACATTCAACGCCGTTTCTATAGCTTGAATGATCTGCGAGAGCATGGGTGTATTATAGGACCTTATGCTTCATTTAGGAAATCCTTTCCAGCCTTGAAGAGGGTTTCTTCATCGCCATGTCTAGCGGTGAGCTGCAGTCCGATAGGCAGTTCTTTGCCCTCTTCAACAGCCATTCCGCAAGGTATAGACATAGCCGGCAAACCGGTCAGATTGGCCGTTACTGTGAATATATCTTCAAGGTACATAGCGATAGGATCGGATGTATTCTTGCCTATCTTGAAAGCCGGAGAGGGTGCCGTAGGAGTGATAATGATATCCACAGCTTCAAAGGCCTTCAAGAAATCATCCTTGATCATTTGCCTCACGGCATTGGCGCGATTGTAATATGCATCGTAGTATCCGGAAGAGAGGACATAGGCACCTAGAAGGATGCGGCGTATGACTTCCTTTCCCAAGCCGGCTCGGCGCGATTCGAAATAGTCCTGTATACCGTCTTTCCCATTCACATGCAAACCGAATCTCATGCCATCGAAGCGCGACATATTGGCGGAGACTTCTGCTGGCATCACGATGTAATACACCATCAGTGAATACGAGATATTCGGCAATTTGATCTCCTTGATCTCATAGCCCTTTGCCTTGAATTGTTCCACGCTTCTATTGAAGGCCTCCATCACGGACTTGTCTATTCCATCCCCTCCCAAGAAATGCCTGGGAACTCCGATGACAGGTTTGGATTTTGGATTTGATTTGACATTTGAGCTTTGAACTTTGACATTCTTCTCATATGTCTCTTCTCCAATCGTTGTCCCATCCTTCACATCCCTTCCTTTTATTATGTTGAATACCGTCTCACAGTCGCCCACTGTCTTCCCCATCGGACCGATCTGATCCAATGAAGATCCCATAGCCATCACACCATATCGAGAAACAGCCCCGTAAGTCGGCTTCAATCCAACGATCCCGCAAAAGCTTGCCGGCTGTCTGATAGAACCGCCCGTATCGGATCCCAGAGCAAATATCGCCCCATTCATAGCTACAGTCGCCGCCGATCCTCCAGAAGAACCGCCAGACACCCTATTCAAATCGTATGGATTCTTGGTCGGACCATAAGCGGAATTCTCTGTTGAACCACCCATAGCGAATTCATCGCAATTCGTTCGGCCGATGAAGACGACTCCTTCTTTCTTTAATTTTGAGATAACGGTGGCATCATAGGTAGCATGGTAATCCTCAAGCATCTTTGAAGCGGCGCTGGCGATCCTGCCCTTGATGAGGATATTATCTTTTATCCCGCATGGAATCCCCGTGAGGAGTCCTGCCTTGCCAGATTTGATGATAACGTCGGCGGCCTTAGCTTGTTCCAAAGCATCACTGAACACTTCCAGATAAGCATTTATGTCTTTATTTTTTGCTTGAATTTGATCAAGGCAAGCCTGTGTTAATTCAACAGAAGTGAAATCACCTCTGATCAAATGATCATGTGCTTTTTTTATATTTAATTCTTTTAGGTTAATTTCCATATTTTTCACTAAAT
>CAIKAN010000054.1 GCA_903825415.1 uncultured bacterium | reverse complement strand
TCATCTTTAAGATTTGCCCCGTCGCCAGTTATTTTTTTAGAATATGTGACCGCGAAATTACTATCCTGAATCGAGGATATTTTTGTGACATATATGTACGCATAATTCTGTTGAGGGTAGATCTTGTCGGAGTAAATAGAGTATGCGGCGTTCTTAGTTATCGTATCCGGTGCCGTAAATTTATAGATGATGTCAGTGTTGCTATTTTGCACATAATTGTCGGCGGCATCTTTAGCAGTTATAGAGCCGTTGGTCCAGATGTTTTTGAGATAGAAATTGAAGATCAACTCCTCGTCGGGATCTGCAGGACCCTGGCCGTCTAATGGATAATACGCAGTCCATACTTTAGTATCTTTGCTAAATTCTATAGTCTGCGGACCAAAATCCTTGCCTACGAATCGGATCATCGGAGAATATACTGGGTCAACGTTTTGGAGCATATTTTCAAGCGATTGATTGCAAGAATTGGATACCAGAAGCCGATACCTGTATGTAAACATCTGGCCGACAGTCGAACTGGGGTAGAGTTTTTGATAGGAGCTGATGAATTTAGCATATGCATCTGGCAGATCCTGCGCTTGTAGAACTTCTGGACATGTAAAAGAGCTGGAGAGACTGTCGCTCGATGGTTGCTGAGTCGTAGCAACATTAGCAGACGATGTATTCACACTTTGAATGATTGATTGCTCACCACCACATTGCCATTTCCACGTTAACAGTGGTACTGAATAGTAGACCGTGAGAGAGCCTCTATTTGTTGCGGCAGATTTTAAAGCAGTCACGGTATTTTGATCAGTAACACAGTAAGTATCTTCCTGCGATGATTGTGGATCGGTCTTGATGTATGCAGTCCATGTTTTCCAGATGATCCCGGACTGTTCAACCGAACTTACATAGCCTGTATGCTGACCTGAATTGGGTATGTGAAAGTTGGCGGTACAGAGTATAGCGATTACGATAATGGCAATAAGTCCTATAGCCTCCATTCCGGCCTCACCTGAATTGAAATTTATTTTGTGGTTGGTCATACTTTTTTAATTTCAATGCACAAGACTTAGACACGATTGCAGTGAATCCTTTATCGTCTGCAAATATGCCTCATTAGCGGTTATCATGCTAGCAAGACCTGTCTGCGCGTCACTGAGATCTTGTATGTACGCACGTACCCCAGCATTATATGGCGAATTATTTTCATACCAATCTATCTTTTGCTGATCCGCGGCTATTCTACTTTTCACAGAAGCTTCAGTCTGTAGTGTATTGGCATTTTCAGCATTGAAAGCTAGAAGCTGATTGTTATATTGCAGTTGACATTGAGTCTGCTGAGCGGTAATCGACGACGCTGAATTTTGGCTACTAGATACCGGAGTCGTTGTTATCTGTGAAGTTTGGGTCTGCGGTATGTTTGTTTGAATAGTAACCGGAGTCTGAGTGGTTTGAGGTAATTGGCAATATGCTTGTCCTCCATTTCCTGGACAGACAAAGTTCTGTCCTGTTGGACACTGATTCCAGTTAGTGCCATTACAAGGTGTGGTGTTGGGCGGCTGATAAGGCTGTTGTGATTCGGCTAAAGTGTCTTTGCGTACCCACGTACCAGCTTCGAGTCGATAATAACGCGTCTCCCCGTTGTTGGTTATGGTTTGTGATGTCCAGCCATTTTGATTTGCTATTGCATGGTCTTTATTTTCCAGATCTGTCCATGATACTACGGGAGGAGGAGTAATACTCTGATTTGATGTGGTGCATGTGTAACCAGAAGGGCAAACCGCTGATCCGTTGTCAGAAGAATTTGATACTACTGAAGTCTGTACCTGCAATACGGGAGATGAAGTAACTGCGGGTGGAATGACCTTTTTAGTAACTTTTTTGACTGGTACATTTATTTTCGGTGTTGAAGTTGTCGCTACGATTACTTCAGTCGTAGTGGCTACGGAAATAGTTGTCGTGGCGGTAGTCATCAAGTTGTCAGCAGGTATCTGATTGGGTAATGTCGTTGTACTTATTGTTTGCCCCTGTGAATTAGATTGATACGAAGAAAAAATACTCCACGTAAATGGATTCCACCAAGAGGCAAAAGCGACTGATGGGATAATAAGGGTTGATAGAATGAAAACTGGGAGATATTTTTTCATGATATTTGTTTGTTATTTATACTTGCTAAGTATGTAAGCTTTAATATCTTCATTTAAACTATAAAAAACGCCCCTGCTTTCAGCACCTTTCCTGGTATCAAGAATCTTTTTCTCAACCAGACGATTGAAAATTTCACGGGTATAATCGGTTTTCCAAAAAGAAAAAAGTATTTTAAATTCTCTATCGTTCAAACCAATCCACGTTCTACCATCTTCAATATCTTTACCTACTATGTCCCATGGATAATTCCCCTTATGAAGAAAAATCATCTGTGAAGCATCCTGAGCATAGTCTTTCCCTGCGTAAAGCATAAAAGATGGGTCATATAAGATACCGATCGCGATAGCTTCCTCGGCACCATATTTTTTTGCAAGGTCAATATCGAATTTTATTTGACCTTTCTTTGTTTTAGAACCTGTATTTTTTGTAAACATATTTTATTGAGGCGCAAAAAGCCCACCACGGGTAGAAGCCGAAGCTTCTCATAGCAGTTTCCCGCTATGGCGAGTTAAGCGACCCCATGATGGGTTCTTTATGCTTAACTCGACTTCTTTCGCCATGCCCGGTAAAGGGTTTAGGCCAACTTATTAAATTGTGTTCAAACTATACCACATCACCTGATTTTTGAGAAATAATTCAATCAGAGGACAGTAAACACCGCCTTCTTGCCACCTGTTCGCCCGCGTGTGCGCTTTTCTGCCCTGGGTAAGCCGTTTCCTCGATCCTCGCACCAATTTGGCGGCGTGTGCAAAGATTTTGAGATAATGCCTTTCGTGATATAGTTTTGCTATAAATTTCAAAAGAACGCCATGATTGATAAACATTTAGGACTCCAACGCCGCTATGATACTTTTGCCACTCGAGAGACATCCTCTGGTTTTTTCGCTGGTCTCGGCGATTATATCGACTACGTAATGAGCATTCCTCAATTAAGCTCGATACTCAAAACCCAACTTGATATTCGTGAGGCTGAATACGATAAGGTTAAGGCACTCGAAAAGCAAGCCGTGGAAGAGCTTGGGGTCTCCAAAGAAAAATTACTGAAAATAATTGAGAAAAATAAGATTGACCCTAAAACCTTGAGTCAGGATATGTCATTCATACCGACGAATAGTTGGAGAGGTCGCGATACAAATCTCTTGGATCACTTGAAAATGTTCGAGACGGGAGAAGTCACAATTAGCGGCTTTTATTCCGACAGCCTACAGAAGTTTATGTTCGACATCGCCGCGGCTCTACTACAGCTTGGTTATAAGAATGAACTCAAGGAATTTATCGTGGAGCCAGAAGAATATGGAGAATACTATGACGCCATCAATGGTCCGGACAGGACGTTTCGTTTTGGTGGAAACACTCGAGGAAACTTTATCTTTTCAGAGACATGGCCTAAGCGTTTTGAGCAGTCGAGATTGATTGAAGCGGCACGAGAAATTGAACCGTGGGGCGCTTTTGAGGCATTGGTGAAATTTTGGAAAACACGAAAAGAAGTCGCTGCGGGCAAAGTATGGGATTTAGCTCTCCCAGATATATCAAGTGATACAGAGTTTCACTTTGACACCAAAGACTCGGTCGATATTATATTTGCCATAGAGGATTTTAAGTTGATACAGAAAAATACTCGAGTAAATGAGAGCGAAATTCACTATCTACATCTCGAAAAATTCAGGACGAAGATTGCGACAGCACATTGGTTCCTCTCTCGGTCCCTAGAAGATGAAAAAGGGTCAGAGCCAAATCCTAGGGCGCAAACTGACGCTCTTCAAAATCAGATCGATAAAGCATGGCGACGAGAGGTCGAAGTATCCATGAAAGATATGAAAGAGTTTATGGAAGAATATCGAGCCGAAGCAGAAGAAAAAGCATTGCTTGAGCAAGGAGAAAAATGGTGGAAAGTTGGCGATAAGCCTATCTATGACCAAAAAGATAAAACCATTTCGCTCGGTGGTAAAAAACTAGAGGTGGTGAAAAATCAGGTGGCATTGTGTAAGCCCCTTTTCTCGAAGCCTATCGGAGAATGGATGCAAGTCTACGAAATAAATCCGCCACTAAAAACGAAACAGGGTGAACGAGGCTTTTATTATGTCTGCAGAGGCCTCAATAGAAAGACCCGTCAAGACTTTGGAGTTGAGCTCTTCGAAGTTGGCATGACCAGAATACGAATTAAAAAGGAGCTTTTCTCGTAGTTGAGTCAATTGATTTTTAGGTGAGTGCGGTTGAGTCATATTCTCGATGCAATACTGGGACTAGCCCAGCTTTTTTCATTCTGAAATACGAACGCCAAATCATGCAGAGAAGTCAATTTTTTGCATAGTCCGTCCTTACTGGCGTTCGGAACGGATTATGCAAAAAGCGGGCTTCTTATATGTTGCCACAAGAAGCCATAGATGAGTTCAAAAAGCTCTATAAGGCGCGCTTCAAGGTCGATCTCAGCGATGAGGAAGCGTCACTTCGAGCCAATAACCTCGTGAATCTATACGAGGCTGTTTATGGCACTTCCTGTGGCAAACAGAACGAGGGTGGAAATCTGCCATGTCAAAAATGACCAGATTCAATTCTCAAATTATTAGCCGACATTTGAGCTACACCATCCCAGAGATTGTGGAAGAACTTGGTCTTAACAAGAAAACAATCTTTCGCTGGATTGACGAGGGATTAGCCACTGTCCCAGGCCAGAAAAAACCAATCCTGATACTCGGGTCCGAGCTGAAAGCATTCATCAATGCCCGCAATTTGAAAAAGAAAGTGAGGTTGGAACGACATGAGTTCTACTGCTTCCGGTGCAAGGCTCCGAGGCGGGCAAAACGAGGCACGATTTGCCGGTCCGGCGATGAGAAAAGAGGTGAATGTGTTGTCTGTAACGGCAAGATGTCGAGGAAAATTAAACTCTATCGAAAGGACTATCACATATCCTCAACTCCCGTTCAAATGTCCACATTGTTCGATAATATAACGTAACGCCAAAATGACAAAAATTGACCCAAAAAATGAGTCAGAAAAGTTGATCGAGGATACCTCGATTCCGTACCGAAACGAGCAGGCCAAAAGACGCTTCTTTGAGCACCTTTCGGGTGGTGAAGGATTCGCCGGTGGGTCGGTCTCAACCTTCGCTGAAGCTGTCGGCCAGTGGCAACAGTTCTCGAAGAACGATGACTTCGTAAACTTCGACAAAAGTAAGGCGATGGAGTTCGTGGCGTGGCAGAAAACACGTCCGACCAAGGCCAAGGGCGGCACGCTCGCCTTGCAGACACAATATAACTACCTTCGCCGTATCAAACGATTCTTTCTATGGCTTTCGGAGCAACATGAATACCGCAAGGTGAGAAAGACCGATGTAGATTT
This sequence comes from uncultured bacterium, assembly GCA_903825415.1. Classification (GTDB taxonomy): domain Bacteria; phylum Patescibacteriota; class Minisyncoccia; order Phycocordibacterales; family PALSA-1337; genus C7867-002. The sequence continues at coordinate 14,897 of CAIKAN010000054.1, read as the reverse complement.
TCTACGACTCTCCAAAAAGGACGCCCGCATTGCTACGTCCGGGACGACGAAGCCAATGCCGACATTCGAGGAGGTTCAGAGAATCATCAAGAGTATTCATCCGAAAAATGAGATTGATACGCGCGATCGAGCAATACTAAGCTTGGCTTTGATTACCGGCATGCGCATATCGGCCATAGCCACGTTGAAGATGAAGAACTTTGATAGGGCTAGTAAGCTCATTGACCAGAACCCTGGCGACGGCGTGTTGACCAAAAACTCTAAGAAAATCCTGACCACGTTCTTTCCAATAGGTTGGTCCGAGCCGGAGGAGTTTTTTCTCGAGTGGTATGACTATATTCTGAAGAAAGGTGCAAAGCCTGACCATCCGATATTTCCTTCGACGCTAAAGGGCTTCTCGGGCAAAAACGACTTCAACAAAACATTGGTGAGCGATGAAGGTTGGTCGGGCTCAAGCGGTGCCAGAAAGATATTCGAGAAGCGCTGCAAGAATGCCGGTGTGCCATATTTCAACCCACATTCGTTCCGGCACCTCATTGTGAACTATATGAGCAAGGCGCGACTGACTGAAGAAGAAAAGAGAGCTATCAGCATGAACCTCGGGCATGAAAACGTCGGCACGACATTCGGCTCATACGGCTATGGAAATATGACACCGATTGATGCCGTCAAAATCGTGCAGAAATTAAACATGGCACAACCTGACGGCCAGACTGATGTGCTCACGGCAGAAGAAAGAGCTGTGCTCGAGAAGTTAATCAAACGATCAATATGATTTCGATCACTATTACCAACTTGGCTTCTATGCCGAAAAAGCACATAATATAACCATGAAGAACGCCAAGGAAACGCCAATCAAATACTTTCTGTACGCTAGGAAATCAACTGAATCCGAAGATCGGCAAGTGCTTTCTATTGAGTCGCAAATTGATGAGTTGAAAGCCATAGCCGACCGAGAGAATATCAAAATCATCGAAGTGCTCCATGAGTCACGGTCCGCAAAGACTCTCGGCCGTCCGATTTTCAACGATATGATTGACCGTATCAATCGCGGTGAAGCTACCGGCATACTATGTTGGAAGCTCGACCGCTTGGCTCGTAATTTCATTGATGCAGGTAAGATCATCGAGATGTTGCAACACAGCGTGATCCGACATATTCGAAGCTACGAAAAAAGCTACTACCCGCAAGATAACGTGCTCATGATGAGCCTTGAGTTCGGCGTGGCCAATCAATTCTCACGCGACCTTGCCGTGAATGTGAACCGTGGAATGAAGAAAAAGGCCGAGATGGGCTGGTATCCGGTCCAGCCACCTATCGGTTACTTGAACAGCAGGACTAAAGGTAAGGGTAAAAATGACATATCAAAAGACCCAGAGCGGTTCGATATTGTGCGAAAGATTTTTGATCTGATGTTAACTGGCACAATGTCAGCTCACCAAGTCTGGTTAACTTCCACAGAGAAATGGGGACTGCGAACACGCAAGGACCACAAACTGTGCCGAAGCTCGATCTACTATGTTCTCACGAACCCCTTCTACTACGGCATGTTTGAGTATCCACGAGGTAGTGGCACGTGGTATAAGGGCGCTCACGAGCCGATGATTACCGACGAGGAGTTTGACCGCATTCAGATATTGCTCGGTAGGAAGGGCAAGCCCCGCCCGAAAAGCCACATCTTCGACTTCACCGGTATGCTTCGATGTGGAGAGTGCGGCGGTGTCATCACGGCCGAGGAGAAGATTAAGCGGCCGAAGAACGGCAAAATTCATCACTATATTTACTACCACTGCACGAAGCGTATTCATCCCCACTGCACGCAAGGCTCAATCGAAGTGACCGAGCTGAAGAAGCAAATCGTAAAAAAGATTGAATCCTTGGAGATTCCACCCGAGTTCCATACCTTTGCCTTGAAATGGTTTAGGAAAAAGAACGAAAAAGACGCTGAGACGAACACCACGATTCTATCTGCCCAGCAGAAAGCCTACGATACCTGCATACGAAAGATAAACGCACTGATTGACATGCGTGCCGCTAATGAAATCACATCCGAGGAGTTCGCAGATAGGAAAGCATCTCTCGTAAAAGAAAAGAGTCGACTTGAGGAGCTCCTCGGCGATACTGGCGATCGTGTCAACAAGCAACTCCAAAACGCTGATGACTTGTTCACGTTTCTACGAGATGTCGTGACAAAGTTCAATGATGGTGGCTTTGAGGTCAGAAAACGCATACTTTCGACACTTGGTCAGAACCTTTCGCTAAAAGACAAAATACTAAGCATTGACTGGGAGAAATCACTGTTGCCATCGCAAAAGCTCGCCGGTGAAGTGAAGAAAATCCACGAACGGTTAGAACCTGCGAAAAACAAGATGTCACAAGGAGATTTTGAAGAAATCTACTCCAAAAATCCAATAGTGTGCCCCCGCGTGGAATCGAACCCTACGGGTTCAGTAGAGGCTTCGTATTTTCTCACTTACTCCGCTGTGCTGCGTAAGCTCGAAAATATACTCAGCCTTTTCGATTCCTTGACGCATGTGCCGCAGGGCACATGCTCGGGGTCACGAAACTGCGCTTCGCTACGTTTGTGCCCCCGCGTGGAATCGAACCACGATTGCAGGATCCGCAATCCTGCGTCCTATCCATTAAACGACGAGGGCGTCGTGTGAAGATTACAGTATCATACTTAAAGAATAAATCAAAAAAAGAAATTAGGTCAATTCTAAAATCCCATCATATCGATCAGATGCTTCAATAGCGGCTCATGATGCTCGGTTTCCGCGATATATTTCAAGAGTATCTGGCGGACAGCCTCAGGGTCTACTTCTTCGATATAAATGACGATCAGCGGCGTGAAAGTCCTGTGGGATTTCACGATGATCCTAGGAAGCAGGTCATCATGCGGTACCCAGAAAGATTCAAGGGTGAGGAAAGGGTATAAGACGCGGTCTATCACTATGCCACGATCATTGACGGCGCATTCGACCGGCTCCGCCGGCTTGGATACGTGCAGTATGAGCGCAGAGACTGCTACGACGATCAAGATACCGGTGATGATACTGCCGAGGATGACACAAACTACCGCCAAGGCAAGAGTTATGATGCCGACTGCCCAATACCAGTCCTGCGTCTTTTCTCCATGGAGATGCTGTCTGGCGTGCCAAGATATGAGAGGTGCGGTGGCCATGGCAGTATTTTATCACCTAATAGGGAAGGGTGGTATGTGTATAGGGAATGGCGAGGAGCTTGGGACGAAATGGAAACATTTTTAGCTTCAAGTACGAGGTATCAGTTTGTTTAGATGTCGTACGAATGTTACCCAAATCACCATAAAGATTGCCCAGTATATGATATTTGTAATCAGTATCGTTACAACTTGGCCTTGATCTGGCATAGAAACAATATTGTAGATCATGCCTACAGCTGTCCAACCAAAAGCAATATGAACCCACCTTACGGCATCTTTATATAACTTGAATAACTTTATAGCCAAGACAGCATATACCACAATACTAATGATGTTCATTAAGTAATCATATAGTGGAGCATTCAATAGAAATAGAGAATAGGCTTCCGATATGATACCTATGATTAGTAATACGAACATGACCCAGACATAAACAGTTTTTTTCATATCGATTTTTATTTTAATAGATGAACCATTTTAAGTATTAACCAACAAATACAAGCAACGATGACTGTACCTATAAACCGCAATTCAAATCGGTATTTAACAATATAATTCCAAATCTTATCTCTATTCATATTGTTAGTCCATTATATATCAAACAGATCAATTTCTCAAACTCATAGTGCGGAGTGTATAGGGAAGGGCGGATGGGGTGAGATTCGAACTCACGGTCCCGTGAGGGACGCCGGTTTTCAAGACCGGTGCTTTAGACCACTCAGCCACCCATCCTTTGTTTTTCAAATGCCTCGAGCTAGAGGCATTGTGCCATCATAAAGTAAAAAGCACGGTTTCGCAACGATTTTGCTATAATAGAATGCTATGAGGATACTCGGCATAGATTATGGGACGAAAAGGGTCGGTATCGCCGTTTCCGATGAAGCGAGGCAATTCGCTTTGCCAGTTTCTGTCATCGCGAATACGAGGAGCCTAGTAGAAGAGATCGAGAAGATCGCCAAGACCAATGAGGTCAAAGAGATCGTGCTAGGAGAGTCTAGAAATTATAATGGCGAGCCCAATGCTATCTTTGAAGAGGTAGATAGTTTGAAACATGAACTGGAGAGGAGGGGATTCTTGGTATATTTCGAGCTTGAATTCATGACGAGCGCACAGGCAGAGCGTTTCCAAAAGAAGAGCCCCAAGATCGATGCCTCGGCCGCCGCACTCATCCTACAATCTTTCTTGGACAAGAAATTCAAGCAGGAGCCTGATAACAATGAGTAGTTCCAGAAAATCATACAAATCATAAAATATGTCTTTTCTTACAAACCTGATAAATCCTGACCATATCATCGCTACTCTAGGCCTTCTGGGGGTGATCGCTATCGTCTTTGCAGAGACAGGATTATTCATCGGATTTTTCTTTCCGGGGGATTCCTTGCTGTTCACGGCCGGCTTCTTTGCTTCGCAGGGATATATCTCTTTCGCATGGCTCCTTGTGCTTTCTTTCGTCGCAGCAGTGATCGGCGATAGTGTCGGGTATTCATTTGGCAGGAAGATCGGTCCAGCGCTCTTCACGAAAGATGATTCTCTATTATTCAACAAGAAACATATAGTCCGCGCGAAGTCTTTCTATGAGAAGCATGGCAAGAAGACCATCATCTTGGCGCGCTTCGTTCCTGTTGTGAGGACTTTCGCCCCCATTGTGGCTGGAATAGGGGAGATGGATTATCGAACCTTTCTCGCCTTCAATATTATCGGCGGATTCGCTTGGACATGGCTCATGGCACTGCTCGGATATGCTCTAGGGTCGCTCATTCCCAACCCTGATCGATATGTCTTGCCGATAGTGGTGATCATCATCATTGTGTCGACATTGCCGGCCTTGAGAGAGATATTAAAGAAAGAAGCTCTTAAATGAAAAGCATGCAAGTATCTTTTACGGCATCTGCCAATGAGCTCGGTGACCATATCGCCTTATCACCAAAGCCGAATTTAGCAAGACACCTATGATAATGGTTTCCCCTTTCGTTTTGATGATAAGGCGATATGGTCACCGAGCTCATACAGCGATACTTCCGCATCGCTTCATACTTCATCGGCGTTATAGTACAATTGTGGCATGCGGCACATTTCCTCGTTCTTCAAGCTGTTCCCACCTCCAAAGTTCCTGACTATGCCTCATGTCGGTTTAGAAATATCGGATGACGCCATCCGCTGCGTCGGATATAAGTTGACATCAAAGGGGTATATCATATCGAAATATGCCAGGACCGAACTTCCTGGTGGAATGGTGGAGAATGGAGAAGTCAAGGATGAGGGCAGATTTGCTGAGGCACTATCTGCTTTTGCTGCGACCAATAAGCTGACGTATGTCAAAGTCTCATTGCCAGAAGAGAAGGTCTATCTATTTCAGACGGATATACCGAGCACTGATGTCCGTGCTGTCGAGCAGAATGTCGAGTTTAAATTAGAAGAGAATGTCCCTCTTGCCACGGACGAGGCCGTCTTTTATTTCGATATCTTGCCGGCCTCTATCACTGGCGGGGCGCTGAAAGCAAGCGTCTCGGTGGTAGCAAAGGCTTATGTAGAAAAATACATCTCTTTGCTAAGATCTATGAACATGATACCGATGGCATTTGAAGTCGTCCCGAAATCCATTGCCAGAGCTACTGTTTCGGAAGATTCAGATGAGACGGATATGATAGTTCATGCCATGGATCATAAGACTGGGATCTATATCGTTGCTGGAGGAGTCGTCTGTTTTTCTTCGACCGTCGCATGGGGGAGTCGCGATGGTGGTCTGACTGAGGTTCCGGCGTCTATCGATGTCAGTCTGCTCATAAAGGAGATAGATCGAGTGTGCTCATATTGGGCCACACGTCCCGATACACATTCTGCTATAGCCAAGATCCTCATCGTTGGGAGAGATGCGGTGCCGATTCAGAGTGCTCTGCGTTCGCATGCGGATGCGGAAAAGGAGATACTGACAGCTAGCGTCGCCGATATCTGGCATAATATATTCGATATGGATTCATATGTTCCGCCCATACCACATGATGAATCAATGGAATACGCCGTAGCCGCAGGGTTAGCTTTGCCGCTCTGATCGAGCGGAGAAATATCATGAGACATACATTATTACCATCATACGAGAGACGAGCGCTACGTTTTGAATATCACGTCAGGCTTTTTGTGGTCATCTGCATGTCTCTTTGTATCGCCGGAGTGGTCGGTGTCGTCGCTCTATTCCCGTCTTATATCCATGCGAGGATCGAGGAGCAGGTGCAGCTTGATGAGGCGGCTCAGCTGAAAAAGAACAATGATTCAAGCGGACAAGCTTCTTTGGAAAAACAGCTTAACGCCGACACTATCGTTCTAGGGAATACTCGCAATGACGGCGGCAGTATGCGCGCCTCAAAGGCGATAACAGACGTGATCTCTTTGAGGGGGCAAGTCAGGATATTGTCCATGTCATTCACTTCGCTCTCCTCTCCGACGGTCTCATTGACTTTGCAAGGGTACGCTCCGACGCGTGAAGACCTCCTCTCTTTCAAGGAAAGGCTGGAAAGCCAGTTGGCGGGCGGCAAGGTCGATCTCCCCGTCGCTCTCTTGGCAAGGAAGTCAGACATATCGTTTTCCATCAATCTATCCTATAGCTATCCATGAAATCTATCCGCAAACATATTTTGAGCATAGTTTTGTCGGTCTGCTTATTATTCGTAACGGTTTTCATGTACATGTATATGTACAAGGCTGTCGGCACATCTGTTATGCGCGCGGTTGAGGCGAAATCAGCGGTTCGTTCCCAACAGTCGAACGCGACAGATAGCAAGAATGTCGGATCTATCTACAACAGAACAGCGCTCGATCGGGCTAGATTAAGATCTTATTTTGTATCGAGCAGCGATGTGGTTGGTTTTATAGAAAAGCTCGAAGATCTCGGGACCCAGACAGGGAGCACGGTATCCATATCGAATGTGGCCGCAGATGATATGAGCGGTTTACCGCAAGGGGCTCTGGGTGCAGTCCAGGCCCGTGTCGATATCACTGGGCAATGGTCTTCGATCATGAGAGCATTGATGCTCTCGGAATCGTTGCCGTATAAGTCTACAGTCAGCTCGGTGCATCTCGGATCTTCTGGAGGAGCATCTTCAGATAAGGATCCAAAAACGATCTGGCATGTATCATATAGCATCACAGCCTCGATGATATCGATGGCGACATCTACGAGATAATGAAATATCTATGAAAATAGCATTCAACCTTTTAAAGAAGCATAAAAAGACATCGATGAAGAAGGGCATCCTTCGCATGATCGGCAGCGATATGTACGTTGACTGGGCGATTGATCTATCTGCGGCTTGTATCGTCGCTCTCATCCTCATGTTCGTCGGATATAACGTCTACAGGAATACTAATGCGGATATATCTACTTCGTCGGCCAAAGCAATCACACACAAGCCTTCATTTGATGAGAAAATGCTGGGGGATGTTTTGAAAGATTATGATTCACGTGCGACGGAGTCTACGAGGCTGAGGGTAGGGTATTATGGTCCAGGTGATCCATCCAGATGATTTAGCTTCATGATCGTGATCGTCTTCCTACTCTTCACAGTGTGCTGTATTATGTGATACCTTGAATAAACTATCCTCCCGTAGTTCAATGGATAGAACAGGAGACTTCTAAGATCTTGATGAGGGTTCGATTCCCCCCGGGAGGACAAAGAATAAAAGATTATGGAGACCATCTCGGGAATATCGAGCTCGCGCCTGCGCGCGAGCGACTGGGGGGAATCGAAAAGGTCGAGTATATTTCCGAGGGGGCATACTCCCTCGGAAATATGAGACCTGTACCGAAGCTGTAAGCTTCGATTCCTTCTTTAGGGGAAAGGCGCGCGCTTTTTATGTTATAATTGTCTCAGATACTTATTATCATTATTAGCCTAATTTATATAACATGAAAGCATTACATGGGATCTCTTTTGTTTTAGTCATCATCGGTGCCTTGAATTGGCTCGTTATAGGCATCGCCAATTACAATGTCGTGGAATATCTCGGTACGACCGCGGCGAGCATAGTCTATATCCTCGTCGGTCTTTCAGCTCTCTTCCTCATCTTCACCCACAAGGGCGAATGCAAGAAGTGCGAGCCTTCTGCTCCGGCTGCTCCTCAGGCTTAGTCTCACCTCTATATTCAAACAAAAAAGAACGCGAGAGCGTTCTTTTTTGATATGCTCACATTGCCTTATCAGCACATTCTACTTTATTCTTTGTGGCTTCAACTTCTTTGTACTCGGAAGATAATTGTCTTTGGAAACCACAGACCTTCCTAGCTCTTTTTCGAGCTCTTTCCTAGCTACACCAGCGATCTTTCCACCTCGATTCGCGTCTGATCTGAGCTTGGGTACGCCTTGTGATCCTTCTTGGCGATGGATCTCTGTTGTGGATCTTTCTCCGAGCATAGTGAAGATCAATTCAAAGTCATCCATATGGTCACGTAAATTCTCACGCTCAAGTCTTTTCAGCTTCTTGTAATCATCCGGAGTGATCCCAAATGTCGCTTTGGAGATCTCCGCCGTCAAGATCTCATAGTCTCTCTGTTCTTCCGCTCCGCGCTTTTGCCATTCATCGGTCAATTCTCCGCGGATGGCGATGCCACGCATCCTCTTTTCGATCCAGCTATCGGGATATCCTTTGAGTTTGTATAGCAGGCGAGTCCTCTTTGTGGCAAGCTCTGGATCCTCGATTTCTTGAACGCGTTCATAGCCGACTTTTGCCAACCAACGCTTGAATGGTTCAGCTTTGGGAGAGGGGATAGATTGAATGATACGGAATATGCCTTCTGTGTTGGCGCAGTCAGTTTCATACATTTTACCGTCGGATGACTGCAATTTCAGTTGTCGACAGATTGTCGATAACTCGATTTCAGCTTCATCTTTGACTCGCATTTTCATCCTGTACCAGTAATCATTGGGATCTGAGCTGTCAGTCAGCGCTTGAATGACATCGATAACCGAAAACCACCATTCATTCTGGTGAATAGTTTTGCGTATCTGCTTATTCTTGAATATGGCGATCTTCGTATTTGCTTCCATGTCACAATTTTCCCACTTTCAGAAGATATTTCAATCTGCCGTAGAGATGGAATATATGTCCTTATGTTGCAATATCAATAGTAAACGTAGGTTTGTGCGCGCTCAAGGACTCGAACTCTACGAGTTCGGTACGGTCTTCGTATTTTCTCATTCCTCGCAGACTCGGAACTCGAAAATATACTCAGACCTTTCGAGTCCTAGGACGCAAGCCGAGCAGTCGGCTTGCTAGTGGTAACCGTGGGTTTGTGCGCGCTCAAGGACTCGAACCTTGGACCTTCCCGGTGTAAACGGGGCGCTCTACCAACTGAGCTAAGCGCGCGTGATCGCAACTCCCATTTGCTATCTGCGCTTTTTAAGGTTACCTTATAAATGACATATGAGCAATAAAAAGACCATCAAGGAGCCAGAAGTCATCTATGAAGACAAGGATTGCGCCGTGATCAACAAGCCGGCCGGCCTTATGGTGCATCCGGATGGCCGAGCGGATGGGCCATTCCTGACCGATTGGATATTGAAGAAATTTCCAAAGACCAAGAAAGTGGGGGAGTCCATTACGGGATTCGATGGCAAGCCCATCTTGCGCCCAGGCATCGTTCATCGCTTGGACAGGGAAACGACGGGAGCGATCATTATCGCCAAGACTGCTGAAGCCCATGCCCGCCTCAAGAAACAATTCCAAGACAGGTTAGTTTCAAAGAAATATCTAGCTTTTGTTTGGGGAGAGATGCGCGATGAATTCGGAACCATAGATAAGGCTATAGGGAGGAGCAGCGGTGATTTCAGGAAATGGTCGGCTGGCAGAGGCGCCAAGGGCATATTGAGGCATGCTGAGACTTATTGGACTAGGATCAAGGATACGAAGATCGATATCTCGTCGGACAAGCAGGAAGGCATAAGCTTGATCGAGGCATGCCCGAAAACAGGGAGAACCCATCAGATCAGGGTCCATATGAGCACTATCAATCATCCGGTTGTAGGAGATTCTCTTTATGCGCCCAAAAAGCCTTTGATACTCGGCTTCAAGAGGCTGGCTTTGCATTCACGGGAGCTCATCTTCACGGATCCAAAAGGGAAAGCGATCACGGTTATGGCGCCACTTCCGGCGGATTTCAAGAAGGCGTGCAAGGGGATCGGGGTCGAATCGAAAGAATTGACCTAATTTCTAATTGACCTAATTAACCTAAGAAAGCACCAGATCCCAATTTCTAATTGAACCTTGGGCATTGGGATTTTCTTAGAAATTAGGTCAATTAGGTTAATTAGAAATTCATCTAGTCTTCGACCCTTGAATTTTCTGGGGTACCATGCTAAGGTATTCACACTATGGCGATGAAAGTAATCACCCCAGTAAAGATAGAAGGCCGAAAGGATCTCGATGTCCGCGCCGGCGACACTGTCCGCGTCTGGCAGAAGATCGAGGAAGACAAGGGCAAATTTCGCCTGCAAGCCTTCGAAGGACTGGTTTTGGCCAGAAAACATGGCCGCGAAGCCGGTGCTACTTTCACTGTCCGCAAGGTCATCGACGGTGTCGGTGTCGAGCGCATCTTTCCCATATATTCTCCCATGATCGACGAGATCGAGATTGTCCGCCGCGCCAAAGTCCGCCGCGCCAAGCTCTACTTCATTCGCCGCAAGGCCGCCAAGGAGATCCGCCATCAGATGCGCAGGCTCATGGATACCAAGGACGAGTCCAATGTCGCCGCTATTCCAGAAGCCGCTCCGGTTGCTGCCGAAGCTACAAAGGAATAATTCTGAGTATTTTAATTTTCAAGACCGGCCTGAAATGGTCGGTTTTTGTTTATGGTTGAAAATAAAGGGCGCTTCCGCTATGATGGGCTGCATGCGCAGGTGGCGAAATTGGTAGACGCACTACCTTGAGGTGGTAGCGCCCATTAGGGCATGGAGGTTCGATTCCTCTCCTGCGCACTTCGACTCGTCGTATTTGGCTTCGCTATGCTACGCCAAATACGACTCGCTCAGTGCAGGCACGAACGGTCTAAACATATTTTCATGATGACTCTACAAGTGGGAGTAAAAGTTTTTCTCAAAAATAAGGAAGGCAAATACCTTTTATTGAAGAGGTCGGCTGAAAAGTACAAAAACACAAAAGGTGTTTGGGATATTGTCGGAGGACGTATCATTCCAGGCACGAAACTATTGGAGAATCTAAGAAGGGAAGTCATGGAAGAGACGGGTCTTGAAATGGTCACTGAACCGGAGATGGTCTATGCACAAGATATCATCCCGAATGAAGAGATACATGTCGTTCGGATTACATTCAAAGCTGAGACTGAAAACGAACCCGTACTTGACCTTTCTGAGAATGTGGAATATCGCTGGTTGACTGTGAATGAAATGCTCAAACAAGACGATCTGGATATGTATGTCAAAGAGATACTCTCGAAGGGTTTGGTCAGATAGAATAAATGATGATTCATAGAACTTGGGTCAGCGGCGGATGGAGACCTATACGTAGGCTACTCGTCGTGGTATAGTAAAGTGAAATAATTATGAGATTAACATAAACATAACTATGAACTATTATTTTGATGTTTTAAAAAAGTATGTCGTATTTAGTGGACGTGCCACGAGGAAGGAGTATTGGATGTTCTTCCTATTCAATGTCATTGTATCGATAGTCCTCTCTCTGGTAGATACTTTTCTAGGCACTCACATAGTCATACAGATATACACTCTCGCTATTTTGCTTCCAAGTTTGACGGTTCTGTCCCGCAGGCTTCACGATACTGGCCGAAGTGCTTGGTGGATCCTTATAGGATTGGTGCCATTCATCGGCGGATTTGTCTTGATCATATTCGCGATCCTCGATAGTCAGACTGGCACGAATAAGTATGGTGATAATCCAAAAGGGAATACATATGTAAGCCAAAAGGCCAACGTTGTTCTGATAGTGATATTGGTAATAGTAGCCGTGGCTCTGATGATGGTTGCGGTATCTGCCGCGGGACTGAAACATATCTTAGATAATACTAGATCTACTGAAGGTAGCTCGGTTACAAAGTGATCAGCGAATGATATGCATTGGATAGTATCCAATATATATCGTGCGCGCTCCCATAGTTTAATGGATAGAACGCGAGCCTCCGAAGTTCGCAGTCCAGGTTCGATTCCTGGTGGGAGCACAAAACGCGCTATAATACCCCTATGCTCTACACTCGAAAAGGCGATGATGGAAAGACAGGGATGTTCCATTCCAAGAATGGGAAGCGCGTCTCCAAAAGCTCCTGCCAGACGGAATCTCTGGGCGCTTTGGACGAGCTCAATTCATTCTTGGGATTAGTGAAGGTTAAAGCTGGGGATTCTGATATATCTCTGAAGGATAGGCTGCTAGTAGAATGGATCCACTGGATCCAGGACGATCTATTCATCATCCAAGCTGAGGTAGCCGGGGCCGACAAGAGGATCAGTAAAAAGAAGATCGATGAGATGGAAAAGGCCATAGAGGCCGTTGAAAAGGAGCTGCCACCAATAAGGTCATTCCTCATTTCAGGCGGTACGGAATTGACAGCTTTGCTGGATATCTCAAGGACTCTGGCCAGGAAGGTAGAGCGCGTCATCATAGGAGCTTCTGAGAAAGAAGAGATACTGATCGATCAGAATACCTTGATATTCCTGAACCGCCTGTCTTCGCTCCTATATGCCTTTACGCGCTTAGTTAATCACAGGCGGGGGATAAGCGAGATTCCACCATGCTATAATTGATAAGTCATTTTAATGTATATTATTAGTTAGCAAAAATAAAATGGATCCAAAACCATCAAGTGACCAAAGTCAGTCCGCTTATAAAGCCGGATCATCAGCGCCTGTGCCGAATACTAGTATGCAATCTGAATTATCTGGCGATATCGACAGTTTGCAGTATGCGATCGATCAAGGCGCATCTCCGACCCGATCGGTCCCTGTTCCTCCTCCTTCGGGAAATCTTCCGAAGCATGGGCATAAAGCTCTCAAAGCCTTAGCGATAATCATCATCGCGATCGTGATCATTTGCGCTGCAGCGTATGGCGTCTTGGCTTTTGTGATCAGCCCCGATAGCGCTCTATCGAAAGCGATGAATAATGCTATATCTGACAGATCGGCTCATACGACCATGAGCGTCACGGTCGCTTCTAGCGACCCGTCTTCTTCTGCGACGACAATAAATATCGTAGGCGATGCCGATAAGACTGATCCGAAGAATCCTTCTGTGCAAGCTTCTATGAGCGTCGCTACCAATGGATTTTCTGGCGCCATAGACATGAAGATCATCAACAAGGTCGTTTATGCCAGGGTCACCAAGATGCCGACTATCTTTTCTGCATATAGCTCGATGATAGGCGATTCGTGGTATTCGTTGTCTATGGATGCGCTTAACAAATTCGCCTCTAGCACGGGATCGTCTGCAAACATTATGGGGGCGAAGCTCTCTCCTGATGCGATGTTCAGCGATCTTATGAGTAAGGGTGTAGTTTCAAGCCCGAAATTTGTGGGCCTGACCAATAGATCTGGTGAGATGGTGAGACAGTACTCCATAGCGATCGATAAGGATAAGATGTTATCTTGGGCCATGAGCATACAGGCAACACAGACTGGAAATGCATATACGGCGCAAGCGCAACAAATGACCAAGGAAATGTCCAAAGACTTGGCTATCGGCGATATAAATATTTATGTGGGACTGCTGGATGGGTCTATGCGCGGCTCAACTATCGATATGTCTGTCACTGAACCGACTGTGGCCGGTTCAACGAAAGCCCCTGCGACCTATAATGTCCATTTCGATTATAGCTATAAAGGCAGCAGCTCAGGGATCAGTATAGCTGTACCGCAGGGGGCGAAGTCTATGGATAGTTATTTGACAAGCTACTTGGCATCGGCGAAACAAAACACACCGTCTCAGCAGATTCCAGCTATAGTCTCCGGTTCGCTTGGCTCTCTCAGGGCAGCTTATGAAAAAGATTATACTGGATCATTCAAAGGCGTTTGTCTCAAGGCTGAGGGTATGGGTCTTAGCAGTTATGAGACGGAAGTTTCTAGGTTAGGATCTTCGCTGGTCTGTCATGATAATGCGACAGCGTTTGTTATGTATGCACAGCTCCCAATAGAGAAAAACGCCACCTCGGCATCTTATTATTGCGTGGACTCTACCGGTAAGTCTGCTACACTACCACATATTCCAGCGAGCTTATCTTGTAAATAGTGCCAAAGTCCGTGAATCATGATATAAGTATCATACCCGCGGGTGTTTCATATGCCCGCAGGTATATATGGTGGCTATGGTGTAATGGTTAGCACTCGGCTCTGTGAAAGCCGCAGTATGGGTTCGAATCCCATTAGTCACCCCTTAAAGGACTGCTTGCCAGTTCTAAGACCAGATTAAATGGAGAACGCAAGGTAAAGGTTGGCTTTTTTGCCTTTATCGTTGGGTTCTGAAGTAAGTAATTCAAAAATACTCGTTTATCTTTGGGTTCAGAACTCTTGAAGATTGTCTTTGCCATGCGTGCTACATAAAACACAGAAGCCACTGTGGTTTGGTAGTCAAAGTCTCCTTTCTGGTGTTCTTCAAGTTCAATGGCGAGGAGCTGTAGCTTGTCGTAGTATTCTTGATGCTTTCTGTCATAGACTTCCTTAGTAATACTCTTGTCCAAAAATGCTTCAAGAAGGTTGTCGTCTTTT
>CAIKAN010000053.1 GCA_903825415.1 uncultured bacterium | reverse complement strand
TGTTGTGCTTCAGGCTAGAATTCAAGGACCAGTCCTTGACAGTACCTATATCATACCACATCTTCACATATTCTGAATAGCGCAATACCGGCCGCCACCGATACATTCAAGGATTCTTTCTTCCCTTTCATGGGTATCTCCGCGATCACATCCGAAACATTCAAGAGATCTTTCGAAACCCCACCAACTTCGTTTCCAAGAATGAAAAGCACCTTACCTTTTAATCTAACCTCGTGATAGTCGCTTGAATTAGACGCTTGCTCTATCGAGACTATTTGAAAGCCTTGCTTCTTCAGTTTTTTAACGACTACCATCGGATCCTCTGAATATTCCCAGGCAACCATATCCTCCGCACCCAAAGAGACCTTGGCCAGATCTTTCCTTTTCCTACCAAATCGATCTAACGGGGACGGCGTTGTCCCGCAGCAATATATTTTGGCCACTCCAGCCGCCTCGGCTGTCCTGAAGATTGAACCGACATTATGAACGCTACGGATATTGTCGAGAAGAAGATAAATCATAAAACTGCTATAATAGCCTCACATTATCACATTAATACCCAAACACCATGCTTTCAACCTTCCCTACCCTATTCTCATACCAAGAGCTCGCGCCATTCCTCATCCGCATCACTCTAGGTGTGATCTTCCTTTTCTGGGCATATAAAGCTATCCGGAAGGCCGACAGCACTCGCAGCCAAAAGATCATCGCTGCGATCGAAGCGATCATCGGCCTTCTACTCATCGTCGGCATGCGCGTTCAAGTCGCCGCTCTCGCTGCGATCATCGATCTTATAGTCCGCCTCATCGAGCGCGCCAAGAATAAGGCATTTCTGACAGATGGAGTGAACTACTATCTCATTATTTTGGTCATGGCGATCTCGCTCATGGTCTTGGGAGCGGGATGGTGGGGATTTGATTTGAGGCTTTAGAACAGAGGTGACGCATTACTCCCCAGAAAGAGCTAAAGGCGATCAAACTATGTCATCAACCTGCATTGCCTGCGATAATAAATACCCGACAAAGATCAGAACAGCGCAGGGTCTGGTATATCTGCGTTGTCCCGACTGCAAGCTCATGTGGCAAGAGACGATACAGTGCGATCCTAGATATTACGTCGAAGAATATCAAGTCCCGACATCTGCCGAGAAGATCCGGAGCCGTGTCTCAAATTCCGAACAAAGGATCTCCATAGCAAAAAGAACATTCGATCTGAATGACCTATGCGATCTCGGTTGTGCTGAGGGCACCTTTCTAGAAGCCTTATCTTCAAAAGGATATCGCAATATCATCGGTTTAGAGCCGAACCAGTCGGCGGTTGATTATGCCAAGAAGAAAGGCCTCGATGTCCATCTATTGAGCGAGACTTCGTTGCTTGAATTATGTGCATCCAAGAAGATCAACGCCATAACGGCTTTTCACGTGATCGAACACGTCCCCGATCCGCTCGAATTCCTTTCATCCATCTATTCCAGCCTACCTTCTGGAGGATACGTCATGCTAGAAACGCCCAATGTGGAATCTCCATCCATCAAGCGCCACAACTACAATAACATTTTAGTACATCCAGAGCATATCTTTCTTCTATCACCAAAAAGTCTGGCAGCTTTGCTGAACAAGACCGGCCTTACGATCATCGCGAGAGGTCGCCGCGATTTCGATGGACAGAATATGGCGATCGGTACATCTCTAGAAAGGCTCGGTTTCAGGACAAAAAAAGATGCTCACCCTTCTATTGTAAGCATTCGCAACGACGCACCGAGATCATTACCTCAACAGAAAAAAATCCGTTTCCCGATGATAAGAAAGCTGGTGAGCAAGATCCTACATAGTCTGGTCGTTCTTCTGCATCGAGAAGAATATATGTGGGTGATAGCTCAGAAGAGATGATGCGCTAGGATTTGAAGGTCTGAATCTAGCCTTTACTTGACCGATTTCGGAGCGACTTCAAAAGGATGAGCTTGATAATAAGCTGCATCTAAGACGAAATACTTCCCTTCTTGCGTAGTGATCCCGAATACGTGGCCCATATATTCCATGCCCGAGCTCCCATCTCGATGATCAAAAGTCATAGTCTTGGTGCTCGTGCCGACCGCCAAAGTGATATTGTACATAGGTGTTCCACTCATCGGCTGTCCGGCGGCGGAGCTAGGCAAATCTACCTTATTCAAAGTGACCTTCAAACCATCCGGAGTTGTGATCGTCTGGCCGATACCAATAAGGATCGGTTCCGCGCTTGTTTGATTTTTCATGCTATTGTTCCGTGAATATAGGATCACAGCGATTATAATGGTGATTATAATGATGACTACGAGTATTATTTGGATTTTTATATCGTGATTATGTCACGAACACGCTTCCGCTAAAGACGAGATATTAACACTTCTAATGTGTCAAGAGGATTCTTATTGTGTGCCCTATTGAACGAAGTCAGAATCTCAATAGTATTCCTTCTGGGGCATTCTCCGTTCAGAATTATCCGGTCGGGGTAATACACTCATGCGGTGCTATAATCTATAGTAATATGTCAGAAAACCCAAATCTATCAACCGAGGGAGATAAGGAGAGATTTAAAGGATTAGAAATAATCGATGATTTCGATTCGGGGCAATTGAATCCCCGCTGGCTAACACGATGGATTAGGCCTGAAAGCCTTTCGATTACCGACGAGCTCGATCCTGGCAAAAAACCGGTTCTAAAAATTACCGTCCATTCCGGAGATTTTGCCATGGACGGTGAAGATGGCCATATGACCGAACGCGCCGAAATTACGGATCCGGAAGAAGTGAAGGCGGGGACAGACATTTGGTATGGATTCTCAGTTTATATACCAAAAGACTTTGAAATAAGTAATAACAGACTGGTCATCGCTCAATGGAAACAACCACCCAAACAAGGGCATGTACTTCCAAGTCCGTTTGTGTCATGGCGCTATCGGGAAGGAAAGATTATTGGCCAGGTTGTAAACGAGTCAGAAAGAATCAGGTTTAAATTTTCAAATGTAGAGCAAGGTACCTGGAATCGGTTAATCACCAACTACGTCCTTGACGAAAACAACAATAGCCATTGCCAATTTATAGTGAATGATAGAAAAAAAAGTACGAAGGAAAAATGGGCTATGCGAATCTACCAAAAGAAGTATGGTTTGGAATGGGATTATACAGAGACCATCTTCCGAATCCTCAAATTTTGTACTTCGATAAATTCCGCAGAGGACTTTCGAAAGATTTTTGCAACGAATAAGACTACCTCGATGCAATATAATCCAGTGCGCTCTACTGAACGAAGTCAGAACCGCGATTCTCGGTATTTCGGGACTGTCGCCGTTTGGAATCGTGAGGTTGTGGTAGTAAAGAGACTATGTATTATAATCAAGTTTAATAAAAAATCGCACAGTCCTTCTTGCTGCGCGATTGCAAACCGTCTCAAGGTATTTTATGGTGTCTTTTACCTTTCGAACGAGAGCGGTCCAGTGATGATGCTAAGTCCCTGAAGAGGTCGCCCGTATGTTTTTTCGAAGAATGCCCTTTCCTCACGCATCCTCGGCGAATCTTCTGCAAGTCTACCCTTAAGGAAAAACATCCTCCCATGTTCGTCTATATACGGACTCCCACTCTGGCCATCCATCGTCTTCTCTTCGATCATAACAAGAGGATAATCTTCGTAGACATGCCAGACGAACTGATAACCTGAAGGTTTTTCCCGCATCTTATCAATCATTTCCTTGGTACGAGGGGTTGCGCGTCCGATCACAGGCACTGACTTGCCAGTTATGACTGCCTGGAGAGTCCGTACCTCCTTGCCCTTGGACATAATGCAGTTCGTATACGCGGAAATGATGTCTAAACCCGAGCTAGACATAGCGGAGAATCTTTTGATCGGCAAGCCGTTCGTAGATACCGTAGCTACCACGATATCACACCCGAATATATCGGTGCTCGTCATCTGAATCTTGCCAACGAATCCGTCGACACGATGGCTGTCTGGTCTGATAATACGAATGGCGTATATGCAATCCTGAGGCAGATTGGTGCTGAACGCGTGTTCTGGCAGTATGACGGAATGAGAATTGGTGTCGTCTCGAAAGATACCGCCGGTGCAGATAAAAGCCATTCCATTGCTCCTCACGCGATAGATCGCAACAGGTGTAAGGGGCGGGAACACATTGTTCGTTATCATGTCATCGAACTGTCGAGGAAGAGGGTCTGGCTTGGAGGGCTCGTTAGTACCTCCCCGAACAGACACTGTAAGGGTCAGAGCTACGAGCATACTCGCAACCAATAAAGTTTTTTTCATGTAGGTAACTTTCTTTCTTGGAATTTTCAAAGAGCACGATGCTCTCGATTATGTTTTGTTCATTCAAAAATAAGGTATCACATTTAGGATATTCTGTCAATTGTGCGCCCAGTTGGATTCGAACCAACGACCCACTCCTTAAAAGGGAGTTGCTCTACCACCTGAGCTATGGGCGCATATAAAAAGAAAGAACCATACCGTGCTCTATTCATCCGACACCGCGCCCTTATGGATACGCGGGCGCAAGCTTTCATATCATTGCATTTTTCTTGACAAACTGCAATTACAGCGTCACAAAACTATTTTCTGCAATTGAGCAGGAGCTTTTCCGTGGAATATTCAGGGTCCACTTTCCCCCGATGGCTGTCATGATATATGGTAATGATGCTTGAAATCAAGGCGCTCACTTCCTCCGGCGTGTAATTCTTGGAATAGGTTTTGGACTTTCCATAGACGAAAGAGTTCAGACCAGACTCCGCCGCGCTCTTTGAATTCATAGCCAAGGACATGCTTTTGGCTTGCCAGAACAATGTGCCCAAGATCGCTTCCGGCTCCATCCCCTGATCGACCGCCTGCCTGTATATGCTCCATGCCTTGAATGGGTCTCGATTGCCGAGCGCGTCTCCCAAAGCGAAGATATTGAATTCCTCTTTCTTGGGCTTCACCGCTCCTACCCCCTCTTCCCCGCAGACTACTATCTTCTCCGCATATTTCTCAAACTTCTTTTTGAGATCGGCATTCAGCTTGCCTTCAAGGACGATAAAGATATTCGCCGATTCATTCATGGCTTGAATGTAGTCGCCCAAGCTCTCCTTGGCTTCGGCATTCTCCGTCACGCGATCCACATAGACTATATATTTCCCCGAGAATAATCCCTGCCCGCCCACATGCTCGGCGATGATCGAGGCGTTCCAATTCTCGCTATTCACATTCACAAAAGCGGCATCCGGCTTCTTGGTGCGCAGAGAATTGACCAGGGTTTGGGCTTTTTCGAGAGATTTGTGGGTATCGGTGCCGTGAATGAGGTAGAGCATGGGGGTATTTTACACCATGATCGCGGAAAAGCCTTACGGGTCAAATAGTGGAAATGACCCGTATTAGCCATTAGCTTCAAAAAAATTGATCACACTGACGATTCCTTATAAATAGAGACGTGTTTCTGGCATAGACAGTGCTTGCTATTTGTAGTCTAATAAGCTAGTATTTTACACAGAGTTCTAATCATCTTTGATAACTATCGCTAGTTGTCATTGCCGCTCAAGCGGACTCAAAAATGCGTACCGACAGTACGGAGTTAAATGAAAAAACCTTAAAATTATGAAAATGATTCAGTACTTTGATGTCCGTTTTCTGCGAGGAGCAGAGGAAGATCACAGAAGGGCTAACAAAGCGGGATACTATGTTAAGTCATTTGCCTCGGATATATGTCACTGCTTCCATCGCAAAATATCCTTACCATGTCTTCCGCAGAGGGGTCAAATCTATCACTTGAATTTCAATCCAGCTACCGACACATCACACACCGACGGCGTCCACACAGGCTGTCACATTCAACAGTCCGGATTCGTTGAAAAAGACGACGATTTCCCTGTCCCGTATTTCATTATCTCGGATGATACATTTTTCACAAGATGGCTTACGGAATCTCCGGTCTACTTCCTGAATGATACAGCCATAAATAGGGCCTGGAAAGAAAAAATCGAATCAAGGATGGCTGTTCTGATACCGTCCTTCCAGAAGCATGGCTGGGAATATCTATCCGGCCATTAGTGACAGATGTCACAATCTCAAGACGAAAGTAATTCGTACCGCCCACGAAAGCCGCTTGGCTCTGTGAGCGGTTTTCCTTTATTTAAATTAATACATTGGGTTACTTCAACTCTCCCCAATTATCCCCCACCGCCGCCTTGGCAGTCAGAGTGATCCCTTGCGTGTCCTTCTTGTCCATGATGCTTTCCATGATCTTCTCGATCTCCTTTGAAACCTCCTCCGCTTTTTCTGCCTTCACTTCATAGATCAATTCATCGTGGACTTGGAGCAGTGGAAATACATCGGCCTCGAGTTTATCCTTCTTTATATAGTCAAAGATCCTGATCATGGCCAGCTTGATCACATCCGCCTCTGTGCCTTGAATAGGCGCATTGATAGCCATCCTTTCCGCGGCAGCTTTGATGAAAGGCAGCTTGGAGTTTATGCCTTCGAAGTATCGGCGGCGGCCGAAGAAGGTCTCCGTATAGCCCCGCAAAGCGGTTTCCTTTTTCACGCTATCGAGATACGAAGCCAAGGTCGAGAAGGTAGTGAAATAATCATTCAGGAATTTCTGCGCTTCATCGCGGGTCGTGCCCAGATTCTGTTTCAAGGCCAGAACGCCCATGCCGTAAATGATCCCAAAATTAATAACCTTGGCCTGGCGCCTCATATCTGAAGTCACTTTATCTTCCGGTACTTTGAATACAAAAGAAGCCACTGAAGTGTGCACGTCCTTCCCTTCCTTGAATATGCTTATGAGCTTCTCGTCTCCCGAAAGGAAAGCGGCGATGCGCAACTCCATCTGAGAATAATCAAAGGCTACCAGCTTGAATCCTTTATGAGCGATGAATGCTCCACGAATAGCTCGGCCCAAATCTGATTTTATAGGGATATTTTGAAGGTTAGGATCCTTTGAAGCCATGCGGCCTGTTGTAGTTCCAGAAGAGATGAGCGTTGAATGAAGACGGTCATTCGGATCGAGCAGAGGTGGGATGGCATCTATATAAGTGCTCAGAAGTTTTGCCAGCTCACGATATTCAAAGATCATAGGGATCATGGGATGAGCGTCTCGCAGTTTTTCCAATTCAGATTCGCGGGTAGATCTCGCTCCACCAGCAGTTTTCTTCATGTTCTTGGCCGTCAAACCGAGCTTATCGAATATCACTTCTCCCAGTTGCTTGGGCGAGCTTATATTGAATTCTCCACCCGCATTGCCCCAGATGGATTTTTCCAGTCGTGACAATTCAGAATGATATCTAACAGACAGATCCTTTAAGACCGCACGATCTACCCGTATTCCCCTATCATTCATAGCTTTAATAACTGGGAAAAGAGGCAGCTCTATTTCTTCATAGACCTTAGTCAGATTCCTCTTTTTTAATTCCGCATAGATATTCTCTTTAGCTTGTTTGAAATCGGAGGCGTTTCCGAAATTCAAAATATCATCCATGGTCGCTTCTGTTAAGTTTGAATTCACCAGCCACAAAGCTAGCGCTGTCTTTTTAAATTCATCTTCTGGAATGTTTCCGTACTTGGCAGTTTTAATATCGTCAGCCTTTTTATTAGACTTGGCGTTATTTGAATCGCTGCCGCTTTCATCGTTAGGAGAATCGTTTTCTAAGTCTTTACCTTTGACTTTCTTCTTGGTTGATTCATTCAGATCTACATTGAACATCGTAGCATTGGTAGTCATGAGCTTCTCGAATCGCTGGCCCAATGTCCTGAATTCCAATTCATTCCAAAGAGTTTTGATCTTGGTCAGATCAACCGCCTCCTTGAATGTCTTCTCCGGCAATTCGAATTTAATCGGTGCATCTCTACGAATAGTGGCTAACATCTTGCTGAATTCGGCTTCTTCTTTATTGTCCTTGAGAAGCTGAATGATGCGTGGTGAGATTCCCGCTTTACTGAATGAATCCTCGTGGCCAGCTTCCAATTCATGGTAAATGTTTTCTATGGTGCCGAAGGTTGTAATTAAAATGGTGGCTGTCTTTTCTCCAATCCCTTTAACACCGACGATATTATCAGAAGGATCGCCTCGAAGGCCTTTGTAATCGGGTATCAGTTTTGGTCCAAAACTGAATCGTTCCATGACCGCTTTCTCGTCATACATGATGGTATCTTTGATCCCCTTTTTAAGGGTATAGACCTTCACTTTTTCACCAGAAATGAGCTGCATGGTATCCATATCGCCTGAAGCGATTATGATTTCGAAATCTTTGTCTGCCATTTGAGAAACGATAGTGCCAAGAATGTCGTCAGCCTCAAAACCCGCCTTTTCATATATAGGGATATTGAAGGCCTTAAATATGTCTCGAGACTTTTCCAGTTGGATAATGAGAGCGTCATCAGCCTTCTTACGACCAAGCTTGTACTCTTTGTAGACTTCATGGCGATAAGTGGGAGCGTGGACGTCGTAACAAGCGATGATGTAATCGGGTTTCAAGTCCTCGATGATCTTGATCATCATTATGGAAATGCCATAAAGCGCTCCAGTCGGCTCGCCTTTGGCAGTCGCGAAATCCGGCAGGGCGTGATAAGCACGATGGATGATAGCGTGAGCGTCGAGAAGAATGATGCGTTTATTTTTTTGCTTTTCTTGAATGCTCACAAGTTTATTGTACCTTATTTTTTCGATCACCGTATAACCGCCCCGGGTTGTCCACAGATTAGCGCTAATCGCGATAAAATAGATGATATAATACCGTCATGGTAATGAAAGCGAGCTCTTCATCAGTCCCTGAACATCATCTCCGACTAGCGATAGCACTCCTGGCTATTGTGCTGATTTTAATAATCGCAGCTATATTGGGGATATCATGGCAACAACAAGGACAACCCAACAATATTGTGGCGGTGCCAGTATCAAATAATGGAAAGGTTGTCTTGACAGCTACACAATCGCAAGCCAAAGCTCTGGTTATTTCTGACACAAATACTGCCCAGACAAAGCTCTCTCCTGCCGATGCAAAGAGAAAGGCGGCGCTCATAGAATCACAAAAACATTAAAAATAATCAAGTAAAAACATTATGATGAAAAAAATATCGCCAATGATTTCTAAGATCGCCGTTGTTATTGGTCTGACCATGGGAGCATTCGCCTTTTCAGCGATAGCCGCATGGACAAGCGCTACCGCCAATCCCCCAGCAGGCAATGTGTCCGCGCCAATCAATGTTGGATTGAATAGCCAATCCAAGCTCGGCCAATTATTCTTGAATACTGACCTATCCAATCCATACGCTGTAGGCCTTTCAGTATTCGGTAAGGCTCTATTCAATGGCGCGATTCAAGCTAGCAGTAGCATGTTGCTTGATGGAAGTCTATCACTAAAAGGCGTTCTCAATTATAAACCAGGAGGTGTTACACCAGCAGCCAATCAAGTCCTCACTACAGATATCAATGGAAATGCGTCTTGGGCGGCGCCTACGAGCTCTGGAGGTGGGACGACAGCGGAATCCACAGCCTGTATCTCAACAGATATACCAAAGGTTTCATCTCTCTATACATCGATAAGCCTGCTCAAAAACGGCGTAAATATCTGCGCGGATAACGATGGATGTACTATTAGACTAGAAACATTTGACTCTTCAAATAATATTCATTCATTCTATTCTAGTGGTTCACCTCTCATCTATAAACAATCAGATAGCGGCTACTGGATGTTTACCAATCCTGTCGGAGGGGGAAGCGCAGCTGGAACAAATGGAGACGGCACTGAAAATGATATCCTAGCTTCTCAACAGTGGAGAGACGACACGGGCACCATGCTTATGGATGATTACCCTGGCGTAGAAACCAGCGAGGATTCATGGGTATTCAAAAATAATAGCACGAGTAATCTAAGCTACAAAGTCGTCATCTGTGATTTTTGATAGAAAATTCCTAGATCATTCAAAAACAAATTCTCTGGCTTGGCATTCTCATCTAAGATCGACAATCGAATCACCCTCAAATCAGCGATGTCCATCATCGCTTTTTTGATATTCTCCGGCCATTCTATGAATACGAGATTTGCTGGATCCGCGATCAAATCCGCAAACCCCAAAGCTTCCATCTCTTCTCCCCTGTCCAAACGATAGGCGTCGATATGTATCATTCTCTTCCAAGAAATGTTGAATGGCGGTGCACTCTGTTTCTTGATCTCATATATCTTCATTATGACAAAAGTAGGACTAGTGACAGTTTCGCTTATACCCAATTCCTGTGCTACCGCTTTCACGAAAGCCGTCTTCCCTGCACCTAGATGACCTGATAATCCCACAACGGTCGCTTTACCGCCATCTTTGATTGAGCTTGAAAGATCTGCCAACCATTCCTTGGCGATCTTTTGAGTCTCTTCCAGAGAACGTGAAATGATTTCTTTCATATCCTGTAATAGTAAACGAGGAGTGAATAGCGAGCAAGGAGCCCAGTGAGTACCGTTTCTTTGCATAGGTTAATGCGATCTGAGCCGGAGCAACGATTGCCCATATCTTGCTGCCTCCGGTAAAGCAAGATATGGCTGCAATCGGCGCAGGCGACCTTAACCTATGCAAAGAAACGGTACTCACTGGGCTCTTTTTACACTCTTGCGCACTCCCCAATTTCTCCATGCTATAATATATCCAATACCATGACTATCGTTTTCGACGAGGACAAACAAAATCGAAAGATCATCGATCTGCTCCACAAAGAGGAAGAAGAGCTGGTCCAGATGCTAGCGGCAAAATATAATGTCGAATACGTAAACCTCACCATCACGGCGATAGTCACCGATGCCCTCAAGCTCATAGACGAGACTACCGCCCGTGAAGCTAAGGTCGCTGCATATAGCCTTGTCGACAAGAAGATCAAGATAGCCGCTAGAAATCCCCAAGATGAGAAAGTCGCTGCCGTCATGGCCAAATTGAAAGAGAAAGGATATCAACCCGAGCTCTATATCACTTCCACACAAGGGCTCGAAAAAGCCTGGAAGATGTACAAAGACATCTCTTTTGCTTCAGAGAGCAAAGCTGGGTCCTTGGAGATATCGAGCGATGAGATCACCGAGATCGTCGAACAAGCCAAGAGCCTGCCTGTGGTCATATCGATCCTCCAGAACACCATGAATGCCAAGAAGAGCTATCGCACCTCCAGGATCATGGAAACTATCGTGGCTGGCGCATTGGCTCTCGGCGCATCAGATATACACCTTGAACCGGAACAGACCTATGTGCGCCTGCGCTATCGTCTGGACGGCGTCTTACAGGATGTCATGCGCTTCGATGTCGAAACCTATGCCCTGCTCCTTTCTAGGATCAAGCTTATTTCTGGCATGAAGCTCAACGTCAAAAAAGACTCTCAGGACGGAAGATTCAGTATAAAGCTCTCTATAGGCGATGTCGAAGTCCGCGTATCCATACTTCCTGGCGCATATAATGAATCTATCGTCATGCGCTTGCTCAATCCCAAATCCATCAATGTGCCTTTGGAAAGCATGGGCATACATCCCAAGCTCCTAGCCGTCCTTTTGAAAGAGATAGAGCGCCCAGAAGGCATGATCCTGACTACCGGGCCTACCGGTTCCGGAAAGACCACGACTTTGTATGCCTTCTTGAAGAAAGTCCACAACACCGAAGTCAAGATCATCACTATCGAAGACCCTATCGAATATCACCTGGAAGGCATAGTGCAGACCCAAGTCAATGACAAGGGCTATTCATTCCTAGAAGGATTGAGGGCTGCAGTGCGCCAAGATCCCGACATCATAATGGTCGGTGAGATCCGCGACAATGAGACGGCTGAGATCGCCATCAACTCTGCTCTGACCGGCCACTTGGTATTCTCTACCCTGCACACCAATGATGCCGCCGGCACTTACCCTCGCCTGGCCGAGATCGGCGTCAATCCCAAGATCATACCTTCAGCTATGCGCGTTTCCATGGCACAACGCCTTGTCAGGAAGTTGTGCGAATTCTGCAAGAAAAAAGCTGCGATCGAAGGCAGTGACCTCATCGAAATCAGTACAGTGATCGAGGGAGTGGAAGATAAGTCGCTTTTACCAGAAAATCGTACAGAAATGTGGACCTCTGTAGGTTGCGAAAAGTGTAACCTAACCGGATTCAAAGGCAGGACTGGCGTCTATGAAGCCATCCTCATGAATCAAAAAGTCGAGGCTGCCGTACAGAACAATTCCAGCGATAGAGAGATTTGGGATGCCGCCAAAGGGCAAGGATTATTGACTATGAAACAAGACGGGGTCATCAAGATCTTGAATGGCATCACTTCCCTAGCGGAGCTGGAGAGGGTCATCTCGCTCACAGATTAGTAGATTATTAGGACGATTAACAATAGATAACAAATATGCAAAACTCACAAAGCCTAGACTCGGCAGTCAAACAGCTCAGTCAAGAGATAAATGCCGAAAAAGCTAAGCTTCAGGCAAAAGAGACCGAACTAAAATCCAAAGAACAAGAGCATTCCGAGTTCGATCAGAAGATAAAAAAGGCTACAGAAGATATCAAAGCCAAAGAGGTGGAAGTCGCAAGATTAAAACAGGAGATCATCAACCTCAAACGGAGCCAGAATGAGATCGATACTAGGATGATTCCAGCTATCAAGCAAGAGATCGATCGCATTAACAGAGAGCTTCAGCAACACAATACCACTCTTCAGGCGACACAAAGAAGCCTCCAAGAAGCTCTCAATGCTTCGAAAAAATAATATTAGCTTCGTAAATTTTTCCCGCATCACCAGGCTCAATAGCAGACGAACAGCAATAGATAAGCACTGTCAATTGCTTTTTTTCTGTGCATAGCGCTAGGATTGAAAAAGAGGATTTTACACAAAACAAAAGCACCAACCTACTCTGCTCAAGTAAATCGGTGCTTTGCAGGTTTCAAACACATAGATCTCTAAACAACATCTTGTCGCGTGATGCGTCAAGCGAGGCGGAGTCCCGAGGATAATTCCAGTCACTTCTTTATAAAAAGAAAACCAAAATGTCCTTAGCACTACACCCAAACCTTGGAAGGCCGTTGTTTAGAGGTCTACGGGCTTGAATACAAGGATTTAAGATTCATGAATGACCGCAAAAGCCTATTGTGATCACTCATAAACCCTAAATCGCGCTTTTTTTGTCTTACAGCAGTATCTTAGCATAACCACATTTAAATGTCAAGGACTTCCAAGGATTCCCCTATAAATGACAAATTAGATGAGAAAGAGGCAGGCTTTCTCGATCAAACCCTGCGCCCATCAAGATGGGACGAATATATAGGCCAAAAGAACATAAAGGATAACCTCCACATCCTTCTAACTGCTGCAAAAGAGCGCAAACACTGCCCAGAACATGTGCTTTTCTATGGCCCACCTGGTTTGGGCAAGACTACCATGGCACATTTGATAGCAAAAGAAACTGGCGCTCAGATCAGAGTCACTTCCGGCCCAGCTATCTTGAAAGTCGGCGACTTGGCCTCTATTCTCACCAATCTTTCGCAAGGCGACATCTTATTTATCGACGAAATACACCGATTAAACAAAGCTATCGAGGAAGTTTTGTATCCTGCCATGGAATCTGGCACGCTCGATATCATTATTGGAAAAGGGCCTTCCGCGCGAACAATCCAATTAGACCTGCCACAATTCACCTTGATAGCGGCAACCACGCGAATAGCCATGCTCTCTTCCCCATTAAGGTCTAGGTTCTCTGGAGGCGTCTTCAAGCTTGAATTCTATTCGAACGATGAGATCTCAGAGATCATCAAGAGGTCATCCAAGATCTTGGGCATCAAAATAGACGATGAGGCCGTGAATGAGATCTCCATCCGCTCAAGATTCACTCCGCGAACCGCCAATTATCACCTGAAAAGATGTAGAGATTACGGACAGATACTCAAAAAAGACCTGACGAGGGATGTTGTCGAGAAGGCTCTCGAAATGTTAGGCGTGGACACCATAGGTCTAACCTCTGCCGACAGAGATATCCTGAAGGTTATAATCAATAAATTCGGAGGGGGACCAGTGGGATTGAATACAGTCGCTGCTGCCCTATCGGAAGAACAGGCGACCGTAGAGGAGGTCTATGAACCATATCTTATTCAATTAGGATTGCTTGAAAGAACGCCGCGAGGCAGGGTGGCGACAGAAAAGGCTTTCAAGCATTTGGAGATAAAACAAGAAGGGAGATTGATCTGATCGCGAAATATAAAGAATTACAGCTGTGCAGAACATAATATGCGCTTTTTGCTATACTTGAGCATATTAATTAATCACCACTCTTATGAAATTCAACAATGCTCCGATGTCCATGATCAAAGCCGCGATAGCATCGCTCTCGCTATCCGTGATATTTCTCTCCGCTGTATTCATATCTGGCAACATGCCTAGCTCTACCGGATTAACATTCGATAGTAATGCTCAGTTGGCCCAAGTCTGCAGCGCGCCCAGCATCGCCGCAGGCACTTGTGGCAATTTTGTATACTCCCAAACTACTGGATCTCAGACACCTGGGTCGGTGTCGCTTGGTTCAGCCACCCTGATCTGCACTACATATTCAGGACAGAATAAGCTCATGAGTAGCGGCACCATATGTCCTTGGCCAGTGACGGACTATCAACCCCTGATAACAGACAGAGTGGTCGGGTATATGGGTATATATGCTGGAGCAGTCTACGGCTGTGAGAATACTAATAATGGTCCAGTAAATACAGGCAATGTAGAGGTACCCATCTACGCTAGACAAGGAGTGATGCAAGGCTGGGCCTGGCCTCTGCTCTCTTGTATCAACTATATCCGCCTGACATCGACTGACAAGGTGCAGTTGGTATGCAATACATCTATCCCTCCTCAGATAGACGGCGGACCGATATTTTCGGGACCAGGAACATTCACTCCGAATACCACGGATGCTTGCCAGTCTCTGACCAGCAATTCAGTGAATAATATACATGCGGCATGGCCTATATTCAAGGGGAATATAGTGAAGGTTACTGCGCTTGCCACTCCTCCAACAACATTGTCCATCTCTCCCTCAAGCGCTATACCAGGATCACCTGTGGTTGTATCTGGAAATTTTGCTCTTGCAAATAATTCCGTGACATTCAGTAGCGCTGGCAGGGCTACAGTGATTATCAACAATCTTCCTAGCGATGGCTTCTCGTTTTCATTCTCTCTGCCGAATGACATGCTTGCTGGTTCGTATCAAGTCTCAGTCATAACTGCTGGAAAAGCTCTCAGTCCAACATTGCCATTTACAGTCATACCCGATGCCCCCTCCAATGTGATAGCGACTCTATCCACGACAGGCAAGGTCAATATCTCATGGGCATATAAATCAGCTAATCTAGGATTTAATATAGAGAGAGCTGTAAGTCCAAATTATAATGATTTCAAGGTGGTCGGCTCGACTGCGGCTGGAGTCATGAACTATGTGGACGATATCGATTTAGGGAAACCTACGCCATCTCAAGAGGTCTATAGGATCCAGGCTCGAACCATGACCGAGGCAAGATATTCTGATTATTCAGCCAAAGTCACAGTATCGAATTGTCTGAAGATATCCGGGAACGGACCGGTGAAGATAGTCTTTAGCCGAGAGGGCTATCATGCTCCAAGCTTGAGGACTAGCCTCGATAGCTTCTATAAGAATGCTGTTGCTATTGTAAATAAGGGATTCAGTATATATGACCCATTGAAGTCGCGCTTGAATCAGTTCTCATTCTATGTAGATATGCATGAGATAGATGAGACAAGCTTAACGAGCTATGAGAACGGATATTATACTACGGATGCCAATTCAACGATCGCTCAAGGGTCAAGCTGTGGTCAAGACGCATCGGAATATGTGTTTATGATCAATAATGATTGGGCACATACAGCATGGGTTAAAGGAGAATCAGGGATCAAGTCGGTAGTCTTTATGAATATGGCAGTAATGAGCCATAGAATAGACAATATGCCTATCATAGCCGTGCATGAGACTGGTCATGCTCTTGGATATCTAAATGATGAATATCTATCACAGAATAATCATCCTGACAGTGATAACGACTATATGGTCGGGACGCTTCAGCGTGAAACGAATTGTACTCTGCATCCCGAGAATCAATTCACGTATGATGATGGGAATGGATTGAAATGGTATGGCGGCAATGACTATTCAGGCTGTACTTATGGATTTTCTTCTGTTGATTATTCTAGATATTATAGGCCTACTGATCACGGCATGATGAATAGCGCCCAACTTACCGGCGACAAATTCAATGTCATCTCTTGCGGATATCTGCTATCAGCTATCGCTAAAGAGCCGATAGACAAAATCCATGCCCAGACTCATTGGGCAGAATGCATGAATATGGATATAGACAAGAGCGGTGTTCCTTCAGTTGCCTCTACTCCAACGAACATCAAGATCTCCTCTACGGCTCTTTCTCCAGGAGACCCGACTATCACAGGCTCTGGATTCACTCCCAAAGGTAATACCGTAAAACTGATCAACCTGTATAATTCGTCACAAACATATCTGATTACCGATATAGCTAGCCTCGACAGAAAGATGATCTCTTTCATCATCCCCACCAGCACACCTTCTGGCTCATACACCCTCAAAGTCGGCGCCTTGAATAGCCCTTGGAGCGCTCCTATAAATGTAACTGTATATCCAAAGATCAATATCTCTGGCGTGTCTTGTATGGTCGTGTCAGGAGCGAATGCGTCCGGCACAGCACTGATTCCAGGTTATAGATTCTCTGGATCTCCTGCTGGCGGGCTTCTACCTCTATCGTATACTCTAAACAATGTGCCAGTCACCAACTCCACAGTTAGTCTCAACAATATCAATGTCCTTTCGTATATGTCCGGAGGCGTTTGGACCCCGAATGTTTTTGTGACTGTGCCCAATGCAAAGATGGCATCGGGAGCGGTATTGAAGATCATGTCAAAAGATGGACAGACAGCGACTACTACCTGCACCGAAATTGCACCGACCGCACCTACATCAGAGCCGATGGAACCGACCCTTCAGACTCCCATGGTAACAGGTTCTCCGGTAGCCGCACCAATGATCGTTAGGACTACGAGAGTCGCGACTTTAACTGCGATCTCTACATCTACAAGTCCTAGCACCTTACCGGCAGTTGCTCCTGTGATTACCGCCTCGACCACTCAGGCCTCTGCGCCACAGATTTTCACACCAGTCGTTACGCCAGTAGTCATAGCCACCTCGACTGTTGTGCCTCTTGCCCCAACTCCTACTTATACCTCGGATACTTTCACCCTGAACGTCGACTACAGCCACTTTGCCTCAGAAGAAGCCCAGTATCGCTACACTTCTGTATATTCAACCACTGGCACCAAATCTGTAGCTATCACAGTCTTCAAATTCAATGACAGCGCGACAATGACAGCCGATCAGGTCAAAACAAAGCTAGCTACGCTAGGATATCGTCCTGCTACTCTAAATGAGATGTATGCTCTCGGCCAAGCCGGGAAGTGGAATGTCATCGGACTAGGGACATCTATGGGAAGCTATAATATGTATCCAATCACTCAGAATGGCGCCGGTAATGGTTTGTACAGTATCAGCACCACAGCCTCATATTCGACGCAGACATATAGATTCGCGGCAGTGAAGCTCACGGGGGCATCTTCTATGAACGATATAGGACAGACCAGTTCTTTCACTGCATCTATCTGGGATGCTTTGAGCAGTATCTTGTATGCATGGAAAAAGTGATATATAAGCCCTACAAGATCACAAACCATAAGCTCTTTCAAATTCAGAATTACAGAATATCTAGCCGCACTCCGTAACTTCCCAAAACCATTCATGGTGATACAATTGTCGAATGGAGACTACGCAGCTTAAAGTCTTATACAAAACCCTCGACGACATTCGACATGAGGAGAATGGTGTTGAGTTTTGGTATGCAAGGGAGCTATACCCTATTCTTGGATATACCAAATGGGAGAATTTCTTGACGGCTATAAATAGAGCCAAAGAAGCTTGCGAAAAGTCAAAAAACCCAGTAATTTCCCATTTTCCTGGCGCCAGGAAAATCGTAAAAATGGGCATGGATTTGGAAAAGGAGGTTGATGACATCAAACTAACAAGATATGCATGTTATTTAACAGCTATTAATGGTGACCCGAGGAAAGAAGAGGTTGCTTTCGCACAGGCCTATTTCGTCACCCAAACAAGAAAGATTGAGCTCGTTGAACAGAAAATGGCCGAGCTTGAAAGAATGGGTGCCCGAGAAAAGTTGTCCCTTACCGAAAAAGAATTCAGTGCCCTTGCTTTTAGTCGCGGAGTTGATGGAAAAGGGTTGGGTGAAATCAGAAGTTTTGGCGATAAGGCTCTATTTGGTGGTAAAACTACAGATGATATGAAGAAAAGACTAGGCATTGCCAAAACAAAGCCCTTGGCTGACTTTTTGCCAAATGTAACACTCAAAGCCAAGGATCTTGCTACGGCAATGACCACAGAGAACACCCGAAGAAAAGACCTCCAAGGCAAAGGTAACATACTCGATGAACATGTCACCAATAACAAAAGCGTCCGCGGAGCATTGATAAAGTCGAACATATATCCGGAGTCACTGCTACCGGTTGAAGATATAAAGAAAATAAGATCACGACACAAAAAAGAGATACTCGGATTGGAAAAAAGACAGAAACAGGAGATAATTGAGGCAACAAAGCGATTAACAAAGTCACACTAATTCAACACTATGTCCGGACATAATAAATTCTCGAAGATAAAGCACCTCAAGGCCAAGAATGATGCGCAGAAGAGCAAATCATTCGGCAAATTAGTCAGGCTGATCACGGTCGAAGCCAAGAAAGCCAACGGCAACCTCTCTTCCCCAGGCTTAGCAGCTGCCATCGAGAAAGCCCGAAAGGACAATATGCCGAATGATACCATCGACCGTGCAGTCAAAAAAGCCATGACAGACAATAGCGCTGCCATGGAAGATATAGTCTACGAATCATACGGACCAGGAGGCATAGCTATTTTGATAGTTGTCCTTACAGATAATAGGAACAAGGCCGCTCAAGAGGTCAAGCACATCTTAGCTCTCCATGAATTGGCTCTCGCTGCCCCAGGCAGCGCTTCTTGGGCTTTCACCAGGACGAACAATCAATGGCAGCCGACCACCACTATGCCATTAGAAGAAGCAGACATAGAGAAGCTCTCGCTGATAGTTGAGGATCTTGAAAATAACGAAGAGGTACAGGAAGTTTTCACTAATGCCGAATGATAAAGGCAAAGCTATCCGTATATTAGGCATCGACCCAGGCTATGGTCGTTTGGGTATAGCTATAGTCGACAAGAATCCGCAGGGCAAAGAGACTGTAGTATATTCTGATTGCTTTGAAACAGGCAAAAAAGAAAACATCCACGATCGCCTACGACAGATCGGCGAAGAAGTCGAGAAGATCATCTCAAGATTCATGCCTGATATGCTGGCCATAGAAACACTCTTCATCACCAAAAATCAAAAGACCGCTATGCACGTCGCTGAATCACGCGGCATCATAATATATGAAGCCATGAAACATGGCTTGGCGATTCATGAATTCAGTCCCATGGAAATCAAGACCTCCATCACCGGAGATGGCTCGAGCGATAAAAGCCATATGATCAAAATGGTCCATCTTCTGGTCGATATACCCAAGGATAATGCGCTAGACGATGAATATGATGCTATCGCCGTAGCTCTGACATGTAGAGCGAGACTTATGAGCCGTTTAAACACAGCGTAAATAGAGGCTTATTCGAACCAATAACCAAGCGATGTCTTTCTTTGTGCCAGTTAATGCGATCTGAGCCGAAACTACAATTGCCCA
>CAIKAN010000052.1 GCA_903825415.1 uncultured bacterium | reverse complement strand
GTTCATCCTGAGCTAGGATCAAACTCTTAACTAAAAGCGAACGGAACAAAATAGAGAGTCAAATTCCCCATTTGGGAATTTGCCCCGAGGCTTTGAGGCCGTAAGGCCGAAAAGATCGAGGGGCTTCTTTCATATTTCGAATTCGCTACTAACTTTGTCCTAGCTCATACTTTTTGGAATTATTTTGAATATAACTTCAACTTGCTTGCCCTTCCGTAGTTCGCGATAGCGAACGAAGGAGGGCTTGCCTCGTCATAGCTCCCAGAGCCATGCGGGCTTGTCCTTCCGAAGCTCCGTTAGGAGCGAAGGAGGACATTGTTCTCAATAATATTTTGTAATTTTCAAAGTCCTCACCGCTCCAATGCGGCGTGGTATACATACTACTTGCCCTGAAAATAAAGTCAAGGGGGGTAGAGGCTATTTGCCGTCTATCTTCGAAATCCAATGCTTTCCTTGGATTTCTGGGGTTCTTCTAGTAATTTCTCGATGATCGAATATATCTTGTTTATATGCCTATTCTGAAGCGTCTGTTCCCTCTCCAATTCCTCGATCTTACCGGCCAATTCCTTGTTTGAAGCCAATATCTCACGGATCTTGATGAATGCTCGTATGATCAAAATGTTCATCTGGACAGCTTTCTTGCTTTTCAAAACGGAAGATAGCATGGCTACGCCGTGCTCAGTAAAGACATAAGGCAGATTATAGGAATATTTGAGTCCTGTGAGGTGGTCACAATTTGTGACCACCTCATCTCTTTCGATTTTGGTTAACTGAAACATAAAATCAGATGGGAACCTATCCAGATTTCTTTTTATTTGCTGATTTAATGCTTTTGTATTAACCCCATAAAGTTCTGCCAAATCTGAATCAATCATAACCTTCTGTCCACGAATAACTAATATTCGCCGTTCGATGATTGTATGACCAGTGACCATAGATTTTGTCTGAGTATTTTCATCCATCATGAGTGCTATTGTAACAAATCATAGAAACCAATCTCAAATTGCAAGCAATCCTTGATCCAAGCCTCCAAAGGTTATAACAATCCGTGATAACCTTTTAGCGGGTAGTCGCAATTGAACTAAGGCTCTCTTGATCCAAAATCATATCTGACTTAACAACAGTTGGCCTATACGATGAACCGGGCAAGGACAATACATATTTTCTAACTCTTTCTTGCTGTTCCTTGTTTGGTATAAAAGTAACGAAAGGTAAGACTGTGGTCTTTTTAGTAAGATCACCTAGAATCGATAACACTTTTTCATAAGCCATAATGGTATAATCTGGCTTTTTCTTAGAAAGAAATTTCGACGGTGCTAATGTATGCCTATAGATTAGAACGTCATCAACTGCGGGAAAAATTGTAGGAATAGCATCAGTCCAAACTATAAGAGAACGGACCCTCCCATCCACAGAATGAAAGCTGATATGGGGCACAAAAATGTTATCACCTTCTTCTTTTTGTAACTGGTCTCTGCCATAATTCCATCGCCAATACCCCTCTATATCCGCTGATGGCAAAGAATATACTTTATTATGAGGTTGTGATTTCAACATCCCTTGAATTCCGAGTATATTTCCCCTGACCCACCCACGAATAAAATCTTCCTTTGTATAGACATCAGATTTATTCCCATCAAGCTGAGGATCAAACACTAGAAAGTCAAAAGTCTTTACTATAGACGAAATCTCGGGTTCTGCTTCATTAACAAAAAAGTGCGGTCTCAAAAAATTAAGGTTCATGATGACCTGACTTGCTTGAGTTACATCTTTGGATTTTTGGTCAACATTGGTATTGTAGTCGAATATAAAATATGCACCCGTAGAATTATTCCCATATATAGCCTGGTTATTTTCAACTTTATAATGTGGTCGAGACAAAAAGTAAGACTTAAAGTTATCAGCCGAAAAATCACGGCTATCCCTCGGTCTGAAGTATAAATCATAGCTCATGATTGAATCGTAGCATAGAATATCTATAAAGTGGTACTATTTTTAGAATAAAAATTTGGTTATTGGTGCCATCCCCAATAAACTCCTATCTCAAACTATTCCCCCTCAACTCCCTCCTGATCTTCTTGAATTCTGGCATCGTTTGCGCTACTAGATCCCAAAACCTCTTCGAATGATTGAGCTCTTTCAAATGGCATAATTCATGGACGACGATATAATCGATGACATGGGCTGGCAAATGTAAAATCCTGTAATTAAAATTAAGATTTCCCTTCTTTGAACAGCTTCCCCATCGGGTCTTCTGATTCCTGATAGAAATACTGTTCACTCTGAATTGGTAGCCGCGATTCCAAAACTCTACTCGGCCTTGAATTAAATACCTAGCACTCTCTTTATTCTCAAGATACTCGCGCCTGCTTCCTTTTATGAGAGTCTTTGGCGAATACGACCTGGCATGATTCAATTTTTTGAGGATCCATGAGGATTTCTTCAAGATAAATGCTTCTGCCAGCTTCTCATTCAAGGAATGAGGGATCGTGACGACAAAATCACCGCCCGGATAGATAGTCAGGCGGATGCCGCGAGAGCGCAGACTAATCTTCAGAGAATATTCAACCTCCGTTCCATTAAGCAGAACGCTTTTTTTCATTCCTTTTCTTGGACCACAATTCTAGAGTCACCAGAAGCGGAGAGCCGATGAAGATGGATGAATAAGTCCCAGCGGCGATACCGACTATCAAAGCCAAAGTGAAATGCTCAGTCGTCGAGCCGCCGAGGATGTAGAGGACCACAAGAGCGATAAGGGTCGTCAACGAAGTATTGATGGATCGGACGAAAGTCTGGCTGATACTGGCGCCCACAATCTCGCCAAAAGGTTTGCGGCTGCCCAGAGAGTTCTTGAGATTCTCGCGCACCCTATCGAAGACCACGATGGTGTCGTGCACAGAGAAGCCTAGGATGACCAGAAGGGCCGTTACGAACAATGTATCGACTTCATAGCCTGCGAAGTGACCAAGAACCGAAAAGACGCCTGTAGGGATGATTACATCATGAATGAGAGCGATGATCGCCACAAATCCATATTTCCATGAAGAGACCGGCTCGGAGACTTTTCGAAAGGCAAAAGTGATATAGAGGACTATACCTACTATGACCAAGATGATGGATACATAAGCTTTCCTCAGAGCTTCGCCGCCCAAAACTGGACCGATCGTATCAAAATTCTTCACAACGATATTCGCCGTACCATTCAATGAAAGGGCCTTATTGACGGCTACTTGTTCATCTTGACTGATCGCTTTCATGCGCACGATGTATTCATCGCTGCCGCTGGGACGGATAGAGACATTGTGGTCGATCGGGGACAAAGCGGCGCTGAGAGCCGACTGATCTGGTCGCCCAGAAGGATATGAGACGTCGGCGAGCGTGCCTCCAGAGAAATCTATACCTGGCAATAGTCCCCATACCAACAAAGATGCGAAAGATGCCAAGACTAGAAGTCCGGAGACGGTGTAAAAAAGTTTTCTATGATTGATGATCCACATGGTAGTAATTAGTATTAAATTCCAAAATCCAAATTTCAAATGTCAAATCAAATCCAAAGCTCAAATGCCAAGATAACACATGTGCTAAATTTGGATTTTGGATTTTGAGCTTGATTTGACATTTGGATTTTGGATTTTGAAATTCTATATTTTGTTCATGAATCCATTGCTGATCAGAAATGTCGACAATTTCGTCGTCGTCTTGGGAGCTATAGCGTACAGGAAAAGTCTAGAACACGTGATGGCGGTGAACATAGAAACAAAGACGCCTATAACGAATACCAAGGCAAAACCGGTCACGATCGACGAGCTTCCGAATTTATATAGAATGATACCGGTGATGATCGAAGAGATATTGGAATCGCGGATGGAAGTCCAAGCACGGGCAAATCCTTCGTGCATGGCGTCCCAGATGCCTCTGCCACGGCGAAGCTCTTCTTTCATGCGCTCAAAGATGAGGATATTAGCGTCTACCGCCATACCGATAGTGATAATGAAGCCGGCGATACCTGCTGCCGTCAAGGTGACCGGGAGAAGCTTGAAGATAGCAAGCATAATGGCTGTGTATATACCGAGCGCCACGACAGCTACCAAGCCAGGCAGTCTATACCATGCGATCAGAAAGATCGCGATGATAATGAAAGCGATTATGCCCGCATTAATACCTCCATTAACGGCGGCTTGTCCCAATGAAGGACCGATAGTCTGTGTAGAGATGAGCTTGATCGGCACCGGCAAAGCTCCGTAATTGAGATCCCGCACCAGCTTGCTAGCAGAATCTACAGTGAAATTGCCGCTGATCTCCGCCTTGCCATCCAAAATAGCATCTCTGATGACTGGGACTGAGATCGATGTTCCATCCAAGAATATGCCCATATAGTCGCCGATATGGTCTTTGGTTATCTTGCCGAATAGATCGCGGCCTTCCTTGGTGAAGGTCAGTCCGACGACAGGCTGATTGGTGGTTTGATTGAATTCAAGGCTGGCTCGGCTGACCATATGGCCATTCAAGCCCGTGTCTTTGAATATGGCATTATAAGCAGCTACCTGAAGCGCTGTGGTCGAAGCTGACGAAGTCGTAGACCCGATAGAAGCATTTATGGCTACATTATTTATAGCTGAACTACTAGAAGCCTCAAAGGCTTTCATTTCAGCTGCAGTAACAAGGCGAAAATCAAGGGCTGGGGTTGCACCGATGCTCCTGGCAGCTTCATCGACATCAGTGACTCCAGGCAATTCTACGATCAATTTGTAAGCGCTTTCCTCTGAACTCAGAGTCGCACCTTGTTCTGTCTGCACCAAAGGCTCGCTAACACCAAAAGTATTGACCCTGCGTTCTACGACGTCTTT
This sequence comes from uncultured bacterium, assembly GCA_903825415.1. GTDB lineage: Bacteria > Patescibacteriota > Minisyncoccia > Phycocordibacterales > PALSA-1337 > C7867-002. The sequence goes on along the minus strand of CAIKAN010000052.1, from coordinate 402 downwards.
GAGAGAATCCATAGCGCCTGAGACATCACCAGGAGCGATCTTTGATATATCGGCTTGATAGACCAAATGGGAGCCGCCAGAAAGATCCAGTCCGAGATGGAACGGCTTGAACCCAAGGGCATTTCCAGGAACTTGAGATGAAAATACAAAATAACCTATAAAGACTGCGATGATCAGCAGATATACGGCCTTGACCCGATGTTTAAGCATTCCGTCATTGTACAGATTTTCAATAAGTACGCAAGTGTGTGGCGCGTTAGGAAGACAGGCGGCAGATAATCGTTTTCCAAGCTCGAGGACGAGTCAATTCCTGGCACGACCGGCATTTTCCAAAGACAAAGGCCGTGCATGTCCGAGAGGCCTTTGGCTTTGTGAAAATGCGGAGTGCAAGGAAATGACCCC
>CAIKAN010000051.1 GCA_903825415.1 uncultured bacterium | reverse complement strand
TATCCCTCATAGGATTTACTTGATTAATGCAAGCAATCATAGCGTGGTTGTCTTTCTATAGCAAATTAGGTTACAAAGTTTGAATAGCGCATATTTCTATAAAAGCCTTTATCCTAGTGATAATAATGCTATTCATGATAACTGGTCATCAAAATTATTGACTAATACGTCGCGACGGCATACTATATGATCCATGGAAAATCAACTCATCTCCGGTCTGGCCAATCTCGGTTTCAATGAGAAGCAAGCGCAGGTCTATCTAGCCCTTCTCAGGCTTGGAAAAGGTTCGGCATATGCCATATCCGAACAGTCCGGGCTCAAGAAGCCGACTGCTTATGTCATCCTCGATGAGCTAGTAGACAAAGGAGCGGCGCTCCGCATACCCAGAGCGACAAAAAGGCTGTACAAGCCAGTGCCCCCTGATGCTCTTCTGCGCGATGCCAAACAGCGTTTGAACGATACCGAGCAGCTGCTGCCATCTCTAAAATCCATGGGCGGATCGAGGCCGGAAAAAATGAACGTCCTTCACTTTGAGGGACTGAAGGCTTATAAAGAGGCTCTGTATTATGGGATGGAGGAATGCAAGGGCAAAGAGATAGTCGGCTTCTACGCTGAAGCCAAGGATATGTCACCCAAGCTTCTGACTATCTGCGAGGAATACAGCGAATGGTGCGCAAAGAACGATATCTCACTGAAAGTCTTCGTCCCTGATCATCCGTCGCTTGCGAGATTCCGAAAGACCGATGCTCTATTCAAGCGCTTGGCCGTCATACTTCCCTATTCCGTATATTCATCGTCTGTATCCATAGATACATTCTCAAATATCGTAAGGATCATGTTGAATCGCAACAATCAGGCCGTGGTGATAGAGAACAGGGATCTAGCGAAAACAATCAAAGAGATATTCGATCTCATGTGGAAAAATTATAACAAACGATAAATGGCAGCCGACTGACGACTGCCATTTGAGAGTGAGGCTGCTTATCAGCGATAGGAAATCCTCCCCTTCAAAACTTCAATCTCGTCACATTCTGTAGTTCGCCATCTACCACTTTTTTGATTACCAAGTCCGGCAATCGTATCCCATCCTTATCGAACCTGATCTGCCCGCTCGCGCCTTTCGTATCGACCGTGCGAAGATTGGCGATCCATTTGGCATTGTCCTTGTCATAATTATCCATGTAGACCATGAAAGTGTCATAGCCGAAATCAGACAGGAAGCCCGGGTCTTCGTTAGGATAGATCTTATGATAGGCATCGATGAACTGTTGATCGCGGTCTCCTTCGGGACTAAGAGTGATCGCGCCATCGATACCATTCAATCCTCCTAAGATCTTCTTGTAATTAGACACGCCTGTCACAAGCTGTATGTCATAGATCAATCTAGTCGTCTGACTCTTGATGGGAAGCAAGGCCTTGGTGAGCAGAGCGCCATCATCCGGAGTCATAAAGAATATGATCGTCGTCGGCTTCATGGAGACGATCTTTGCCGCATCAGATCGCAAGTCATTCTTATTCGACGAGACCGGATAAGAGCTCGTCTTCATACCGAAATAGCCAGCAAAAGACTTAGCGAAGGATTCCTGGGCTGCAGCGTTTGAATAGACCAGAACCACATTACTCAGATCATAATCGCTATTCTTGATATGGTCGGCATATTTCGGCCAGACCGCATCGTTTCCGGGAGTCATTTGGAAAACATAATCATCCGCTACATTATGAGCCTGGAAGGCTTCCATCATCACTGGATATCCTGCAGCTTTAGCAGGTCCATAGATAGTGTCCATAGTCGGAGTAAGCAGATTGATCAAACCTTGGACATGATCGATCTGTGAAAGCTTCTGGAAAGCTGCCAAACCCTTGGCTCCATCGCCGGCATCATCTTCGATGACCAAATCGATCTTTTTGCCAGTCTTGGCTTCATATACTGATTCCGCCACCTTTATACCTTTGACCATATTCTCACCAATGGCCGCATAATCTCCAGTCAAAGAAGAGATCACACCTATCTTCAATACACCTGCTTCCTTAGGTTTAATTGCTGCTTTAATACCAATAATAAGTAGAATTATCGCAACCGCACCGATCGCTATTTTGCTTGTTTTATTCATAGTCATAATAGTATACATGGCACTGTTTGTGTTGCATATAATGTATACTAGTTTCAGATGTATTTTGAATACGCCCTCATTTATAGCGACATATTGCAGTTTGCAATTGCCTAATTATTAGTCATTTGTTATACTATTTCCATGAATTCCACTTCAGCCATACATGACATCCTCGGCTTAAGCCGAACAGAAAGAGACATCCTGAATGCGCTTTCAGCCCCAAAAAATGTGCGGATCATTTCCGGAGAGACTGGTATATCTAGGACTGGTGTAAACTATTGTCTCGACCACCTCGCGGAAAGAGGCTTTATTCGGATACTTAGGAAAGGCAAGCGCAGGTCATATGTAGCTTTGACTGATGAGGAATTGATGGATGAACTGCAAAGAGCTCTCGACGGAATGAGGGGATCTAACACTAAGAGACAGGGCGCCAGGATCAAGACCTCAAAGGAGGATGAGTTCATAATTCATGTTGGAGTCAAAGAGATCATTCCCGCATACGAGCGCATCGCTTCGGAGAACAAAGACGAGCGCATCCGAGCTATTCAGCACCACCGATCATACAATAAGCTCCTAGAGAGGATCACTCCCAAACAGCTGGTGAGATTCAATGAGACCATCAAAAAGAATCGCCTGATCATCGATGGAATCCTGAACGAGAGCGCATACAATGCGTACAAGAAAGAGATCGCGGCAGATCCGAAGAAGTTCAGAGCCTCGATCAAGAGCTTGGAGGGGCGCATGGCGGACTATTCTTTTTTCAGAGACGACAGCTTCGATCATGATTCCGAGCTATGGCTATTCAAGGACACTTCCCTACTGATCAATTGGCATGAAGAAGTCGCAATAGAGATAACGAATAGGAATATGACGGCATTCCTAAAAGATATGTTCTCTTTCGTTAAAGAAGGCAGCCGGAAAATCGACCATAATCGGGCCATGAGAGATATCTTGAAAGATATCAAAGACTAGCCCTATAGACCGCTCATATCCGTACTCGTCGCTATCACCTCCTCCGCTTTCCCTGACTTCACCTGATACAGCTTCTCTTCCCTATCAGCGACTCTCGCATCGCCGAATAATCCATCTAGCGTAGTCTTGATATCTTCCGAAGGCTTGAGAGCATCGCCTATCTTCAATATTCCGTCATAGCCAGCAGCCACATAGACGAGATAAGCAGGCTGCTTCCTATACGATCGCTCATAAAAGACTGACAACTCAGGGTTCTCAACATATGCGTTGGTGAAATATATACCATCCGATGCTTTTCCTGTTGCATCGATGACATCCTGCAATAAGGCATCTCCGCTCATGACAGATGCCTTTAAACCATATTGATCTGCTTGTTTTATGAATGATATAGAATCCGGAGGTATGAGCGGGGCATATATCCCGTCCGGGTTATTTGATTTAACCTTGGCGATAACCGCCTTGAAATCAGAAGTTCCTACAGGTTCAGGATCATTAAAGACTATCGTGCCGCCTACCCCTTCGAATCTCTCTATGAATGCTCTAGAAATGATATCCGACCAAGCATCGATATGGCTTACAACAGCTACCTTCTTCATCTTGAGATCATTGAAAGCAAAATCGGCCATCTTCTGTCCGCTCTTTTCCGTAGAATATCCATTGCTATAGATATACGGTCCGGCGCTTTCCAAGAATGAATTGCTGTCCCAAAGGACCACGAGCGGGATCTTGGCCTTATCGAATATCGAAATCACTGGCCTAGCTTCTTCTACAGAAAAGAGGACAACAAAATCCGCCTTGTCTACCGAGATGAGCTTATTAGCGGCAGAGACGGCATTCTTTGGATCGAATCCGTCATCAGTATATACCGCTGTGATATTCACTCCCTGTGAATTGAGCCGATCGACGCCGAGCTCTATGCCTCTCTGCAATTCTTCACCTATAGCGGCATAATCGCCTGTCATAGGTATGATCACGCCCATCTTCACGCCGGAATATTTTTCATGGCCAAAATGGACATTCGTCATGGCGGTGAAAGCTATGACTATGATGATAACCAGGACAAGAGACCAGATTATTTTTTTAGACATGGAGATGCGACATATTGATACAGCGTATATCTTACAGCAGCGACGTTGCCTTGACAATAATGATTTTTGGCATAGTATTTGCTCGAGAGATAATAATTTATGAGAATGATCATCAATGTAGTATCTGGCCGCGAGCGTCACTGCTTCACGGCAATAGTCCACACTTCGAATTCCACTGCCCAACTCCATCTGGATCCGGAGGATTTCTACAAAAGATTCGGGGAAGTGCCGCAAGGCATGCATCACGAGCTTGAGCTTGTCGAACCGAACGCCACTCTACTAAGTCAACAGAGGCTGCACATTCACCCATCTCGAAATGGGGAACGCCCGTTCATCTGTTATCCGAAACAGGTGCCGACGATTCAAAGCGCCTTGGAAATCTTCGGCGTCTGGTGCCTGGGCACAGTTCTAGTCATCGTCAAACATATCGACCTGAACACGGTTCTGACGAATGACTGTGGCAATGACTTGTCGAGATTCCCCGGAGTCGTCCAAGAACGATACGGCATCCGTCTCGTCTAGCGACGACCAACCCATAACCGCATCACCCAGCTTCGGCTGGGTGTATTTTTTATAGCTCAATCCATCTTCTCCACGATTTCATCCCAAGACTTGACGCGGGTAACAGTTGGCATAGTCCGTTCTTGATTCCATGGAGAATCTAGCAGGAATACATCGATGCCTGCTTCAGCAATCTCATGAGCATATACCAGAGCATCTTCCACGAATGTATCAACAAGGAGCTGCTTGCAGACTTCTGATTTCAAAACCTTACCGCCGCCCTTGGAGAACTGACCAGTGAAATGCACGCCGGCAAAGGCTCCAGGAAATGCTTTGTCCAACCAGGCGATAGTCCTGCCACGCACCTCTTCCTTCCTTGAAGTGACGATATGAAGCTCATGCCTCTCTTTTAAGATATTTATCGCCTCCGCTGCTCCAGGAACAGGCTTGGCCATATCGTGATACGGAGACATGAGGAATTCATCTACGCGACGAAAGCTCTCGTCTTTGCTCATGTTCCAAACCTGATTTATATCGAAAGTAATAATGTCTTCATAATGCAGATCGATGCCATATCTCTCTTTTTGGAATACTATGAAAGCCCTATTGAAGCCGAATATGACATCGTCGAAATCTATGCCTATCTTTTTCTTGGAAGGTTTGGTCATGAAGATATATCGATAAACCACTATAGCCTATATTCTCCGATAAGCCCCTGCGGCCTATACATCATCAGCACTATCAAGATGACTCCATAAGTGACCTGCCTCATCTGCGCCGCGATATCGTCGGGGAATCCCACGAAGCGCAATATCTCCGGAAGCAGGATGAGACAGACGGCACCGAGCATCGCCCCTTTATTGTTCGCCAATCCGCCAAGGATGACTATAGCGAGGATGAAGATCGATTCGGTCAGAGTGAAGCTCGAAGGATCGATGAAAGTTATATAGCTGGCGAATAGAGAGCCGGCTACTGCAGCCATCATGGCGCTCACGACGAAGATAGCGAGCTTGAACCAGAGAGTATGATAGCCGAAGACCGAGATCGCTTCTTCATCTTCCCTGATCGCTTTCAATACTCTACCGAAAGAAGAGGTGGTTATGAATCGGGAGATATAATAGATGATGACAAGGAAGACTAGGGAAAGTATCAAAAATGAGAAATTCTCCGAAAATGTAAAGCCGAAAAGCGATGGTCTGGGAATCCCCGGAATGCCAAGCGGGCCTCGGGTAAGAGATTGCCAATTAAGAAAGATGCTATAGATAATGACGTTGAAGCCGAATGAGCCTAGAGCGTAATAGTCGTCATTGAATTTGGAAAGAACGAAACCGATGACCAAGCTACAAATTCCAGTGATGATCATGCCGATGATCAGAGCCAAAAAGAAATTCATGCCTGTTGAAGTGAGGAGTATGGCTGTCACATAACCGCCTATACCGTAGAAGGCGGCTTGGGTAATAGAAAGCAGGCCGGTATAGCCGATGACCAGGTTTAAGGAAAGGCCAAGGATGGCGTAGATGGAGATCAGTATGGCGATGTGAATCAAGTATTCCATGATTTATTGAAAATTGATTGTAAATTGGAATTTGAAAATTGAAAATTCATGTAATTTACTTCCGTAAAATTCCTTGGGGTCTAAATAATAAAAACAATATCAGCACCGCAAACGCTATCGCATCTTTCCACTCTCCCGATATCTTCCAGATTCCGAAATTCTCGATGAAGGCCAGAAGGAAGGCTCCGATCACTCCGCCATAGACATTGCCTATGCCGCCAATGATGCAGGCTATCACTCCTTTCAAAAGCAAGGACAATCCCATGGTGGGTTCTATTCCCGTATCAAAACCTATGAGTATGCCCGCCAGACCGCCGATGGCTGAACCGATGAAGAATACTCGGCTGACTATCTTATTGGTATTGATGCCCACGATCTTGGAGACCTCTTCATCGTCGCCTATGGCTTTGACCGCTTTGCCGAAGAGGGTGAATCGGAAGACTAGAGCGATAGCGACCATGATCAGGAGCCCGATCACCAGAGTGATCAATTGAGTCTGTGTAATCACCCCTCCCAAGATATTGAAGACTCTCTCTGAACCAGCATTCTGCGATAGCGTCTGGAATTGGCTGGTGAAGAGGATGGCGATGATCGCCTGCATGGCTGTGAGCACGCCAAGAGAAGCGACGAGGAGGACCATGCCTGAAGATTTCTTTTTCCTCAAGGGAGAATAGACCAGCTTGTATATGACCATTCCGATCGTACCAGCGATCAATATCCCGAACAGAACCGAGACATAGAGATCCAATCCGAGAGTCTTGTAAAAATAGAATACGGCATATCCGCCGACGGCCGTGAGAGCGCCGTATCCCAAATCAAAGAATTTGGTGGTGCCATAGATGAGGTTGAAGCCTAGAGCGATCATGGCATAGATGGCTCCGGCGATGATGCTATTCAAGATCAGTTGAGGGAGGATGTCCATGAATTAAATGCCTGTATGTGTGAGGTTATACGTTAAAGGATAGCATATCGCAAATAAACAAAAAACCGCCCCAAGGATCGGTTCTTTGTTAATTACCTCCAAACACTACGGCTTTATCGTTACCGCTTTCCCATCCTTGATCATTCTGACCACCGCCTTTGAATCGACGACTCCATTCGAATCGATCGTAAGATGCTTGCCGAGCGCCCCATCGAATTCAGGGATAGCTGCCATGGCATCTTTGATCTCGATGCGCGTCGGTTTGAGTGTACCGTTCCCTGCGGATTCAACAGCTTTCACAACCAGGTTGAGCACATCATAAGCATTGGCAGCGCCGAATTTAGGGATCTGCCCATACTCTAGTGTATATTGATCCACAAACTGTTGAGTAGGATCAGCTCCATTCACATACCACATACCCTCGAAGAGAGACAGCTGATCGGAGAATTCAAAAGCTTCCATGGTAGTCACCGGCGCGGTGATACCCGCTTGGCGTATCTGTTTTGTGAGGATTTCCAATTCAGGAGTAGTCGCTTCCAAGACATATATGTCTGCACCCAGATTCTTCACTTCATCGATATTTGTCTTGAAATCTCTTGTCCCTGTATTGAATTTCTGCGTAGACAAGATGGCTATAGAGGTGCCTTTCATATCCCTTTCAAAGTTGCTGATAATAGAAGCCACGCCCTGATTATCCTGCTGGGCAAAGAAGACGAGCTTCTTTATATTGCGCTTCTCCAATTCTTGGACGAAAAGCTTTGAATCTTCATAAGGAGGCGTATAGTCCACGAAGTTGAATTCGCCATCGGCCACATGGGAAGCCGAAGCGAAATCATTCACGTGAAGTATCTGCGCCCTTTCCGCAATAGGGCTGATGACGCTCCCCACCGGCGAACCGAATGAGATGAGAGCGTCGGCATGGTCTATACTGATCAGCTTATTCGCTATGGTCGCACCCAAGGCAGGCCTGAATTGATCATCTTCAAAGACTAGCTTGTAGTCATATTTGAGGTCTTTGGGCAATTGTTTCTGCGCCAGTAAGATAGCATTCTTGGCGCTCTGTCCGAGCATAGCCACATCGCCGGTGAGAGGCAGGGTTATCCCTATCACTATCGTCTGCTTGCTTGTGTTTGGCTGTGCCGATTTACTACGGCTTATTCCAATAAACACAGCCGCCATGGCTATTATAATGACTGCTGCTAATATAATAATGATTGATTTACGATTATTCATGGTATTGATTAATGGTTAATGCGTACCACTGCACCTTACCAGAAAACACTTACATGTTTATGTAAATCATCTATATATCATCAATTATGTGGCTATACTCATGGCTATTTCGCTATCCACAGTATTTTGTTCGTAAGAAGTGACAAATGTACAATGATTTGCTATTATTGTATACATATGACAAACGAAAATATCACCAAGCATCTTCAGAAGATAGGCTTAAGCGGCAAATCTGCGATTATCTATTCGACCCTCCTTGAAATGGGAGGCGCCTACCCTTCCGCCCTATCGGAAGCCACTAAGCTCAATAGGAGCACGGTCTACAAGATCCTTTTGGACCTATCCATCAAGGGTTTGATCACGGAAGTAGAGCGCGGCAAAAAGCTCTACTATCAAGTGGAGAAGCCGGAGAAGCTCGTACGATTCACCAGAGATCAGGCCGACCTTGCTCAGGAAGCGTACGAAAAAACTCGTGAGCTGGTCCCTGAATTGGAAGGCCTTTTTGCCGCCAATCCTCATAAACCGATCATCCGGTATTTTTCGAATGCCGACGGCATAGCTTCCATCTACGAGGATATGGTCAAAGAGAAGAGATACGAGATGATCTCCTTTTCTCACGGCCAGGCATTCAAGGAATATTTGAATCAGAAAGCCTTGCAGAGATTCGTGCAAGCCAAAGAAAAGAACGGCATCACCACCAGAGCGATCGTGCCGGACACAGAGGACAATCGCAAATATAATGAGAATGTATTCAAAGGCGTCAAAAAGAGCGTTTGGCCTGATATCCGCTATGTGCCGGCAGAGGTCTTCCCTTTTGAAGCGGAAATGACGCTTTACGGAGAATCAAAGCTGGCCATAACAAAGCTGCGCGGAGACAGGCTGGTCGGCGTCGTGATCGACGACAAGCTCATCCACGATATGTTCAAGATGATATTCGAGTTGGTTTGGAAATCTGATCAGGTAAGGAAGTAAGCACATTCTATTCCTCACCCCCTCTTCCCCTTCAAGAAATTTCTCCCCGTCACCACGGATTTCCCCAACCTCTTCTCCAGTTTCTTCCTGGCCACACCCGCAATATCTCCTCCCGCCCTAGCATCCGAAGAAAGCTTCTTCAGGCCTCGAGAATCTTCGTTGCGATGTATCTCCGTAGTCGAGCGCTCACCGAGCATGGTGAAGATCAATTCAAAGTCGTCCATATGATCGCGCAGATTCTGTCTCTTCAACCCCTTCAATTCTTTGTACTCAGCCGGAGTGATGCCGAATGTGGCTTTGGAGATCTCCGCTGTGAGGATCTCATAATCCTTCTCATCTTGCGCGCCGCGCTCTTTCCATTCATCGGTCAATTCCTCGCGGATGACTATGCCCCGCATCCTCTTTTCTATCCAATCATTTGAATAACCTTTGAGCTTGTAAAGCATCCTCGTGCGCTTTGAGGCCAGTTCAGGATCTTCGATCTCTTGCACTCGCTCATATCCGACTTTCGCCAACCAGCGCTTGAAAGGTTCAGCTTTCGGAGAAGGGATGGATTGAATGATACGGAAAACGCCTTCAGTGTTGGAGCAGTTGAGATTCTGTGGCCCACCTTCAGTGTTTATTGAAAGGGGGGTGGCAATTTGCCCCCACCCTTTCGCAAGTTCTGGATCCCTGCGTCTCATATCTTTTATATACCCATCAGGTTGCAAAGAATCGGTTAGGGCTTCTATCACATCGACAACTACAAACCACCATTCATTCTTGTGAATGATCCTGCGGATCTTTTTACCTTTGAATATCGCTATCTTATCCATAATCGATGCCATAATTGTATCGCCCATAAACAGAAGCGCAATATTGTGCGCCATCTTTAACTATGATGTGGCGAATGAAATGCAAAATCAAATATTCATCGCCACATACTCCAGCAGCATCTTCATCGATGGCGCTCTGTCATCAGCATAATCTCTAGCTTTCTCTATAGCTTCAAGAGCTTTCAGATTGCCCTTGATGCCCTTCTGCTCACGGACTAGCGATTCAAGCGCATCCAAAAAGACGATGGCGTCCTGTTTGCTCTTCTTCTCCTTATCAATTTCAACCATGAATGATTTGATGAAATCGAGCCTTTTGGGCACAGACATTGCTGTGAATTGTAACGCCTCCTTGATAGATTCATCTTGCTCGACATTTGAATTCACGGCGCTTCCGTTCTTTGATCCCTTTGAATCGACCGCGCCATCCGCACCTTGATTCTTCTTTGAATTGAATGTTTTTGTATCTCTCAAATCAACGATCTCCAACCTCGATTTAACGGTTGGTAATAATAAATGAGCAGATGGAATTATCAAAAAGAAATGAGCATACTCGGACGGCTCTTCAAGGAGCTTAAGCAAAGCATTCTGTGCTTCAATTGTGATGCCGTCCATCGACAGAATAAAGAATTTCTTACCAGATGAATCAGTTGGCATCATCTCATGAGACAGCTTCACTTCGCGGGCATCATCTATAGTAAAGACTTCATATTTCTTTTCAAAGAAGTCGACATTGGCTCTAGATGAAGTTTTGAAGCGCTTTTCGAGAATTGGGATCAATTCAAGGCGAAGAGAGTCGGAACCGATGAGGCAGTAGGCGTGGTGGGTGAATTTTAATGATTTTAGACTGATATTCACGGGTATGATTTTATATCAAAAATTAAAAATCAAATATCAAAAATACAAAGCAATAAAGTTAAAAATCCAGCTACAATATGCTTTATTTTTGACTATTTTCATCTGTATTTTTGATATTTGATTTTTAATTTTTGATTTTGAATGATTCCCCTTATCGTTTCGCCATCATTGCCTTCTTATAAACATCCAAATGTTCTAGTGCCAACCCTGTTCCCTTTGCCACACAAAGAAGAGGCTCATCAGCGACCTGCGCCTTCACGCCAGTCCTTCTAAATATCAATTCCGCCAAGTTTCGAAGAAGTGAAGTCCCGCCCGTCAAAGTGATGCCTTGATCGATGATATCAGCCGCCAATTCGGGAGGGGTTTCTTGAAGCACATCCTTCACAGCCTTGACCATATCGCGGAGAGGAGAGGCGATGGCTTTGACCATTTCATTTGTTTTGATCTCGACGGAGCGTGGCAAACCAGTGACAAAATCGCGGCCCTTCACATTCATGGCTAATTCCTGCTCCAAAGGGATAGCAGATGCGATATTGATCTTGATATTCTCGGCCATATGATCGCCGATCGCCAGGTTAAATGTCTTTTTGATATAGTCGGCAATCGCCGCATCCATTTTGTTTCCCGCACACTTAACAGAAGTCGAAGACACGATGCCTCCTAAAGAAATAACAGCCACATCAGTGGTTCCTCCTCCTATATCGACTACCATATGACCACGAGCTTCATTGATAGGAATGCCTGCGCCAATAGCGGCGAGCACTGGCTCTTTCACGACATAGGCATTCTTGGCACCGGCGCGGATAGCGGCTTCGATGACAGCTCGACGCTCGGTGGAAGTGATTCCTGCGGGAACAGAGACCATGACATCAGGCTTGAATAGATTGAAGCGGCCGAGAGCTTTGTCGATGAAATAGCGGAGCATGGCTTCGGTCACGCGATAGTCAGCGATCACCCCGTCGCGCATAGGGCGATAAGCGATGATATTGTCAGGAGTGCGTCCGACCATCTCTTTGGCTTCTACTCCAACAGCTAGGACCTTGCGGTCTATTTCAGAGACGGCTACCACGGAAGGCTCGTTCAAGACTATGCCTTTGCCAGGCATGAATACTAGGGTATTGGCGGTACCGAGATCGATGCCTAGTTTGGAGGAGAAGAGGGACATAGGTGCAATATAGCATAAAATACAGAAATTAAAATGAATTTTAGATTTATTATAGTATCCTTGATATTATTAACAAAACAAGTTAGATTTGAAACGGTAAACCTGAACTTTCAGAGTGATTGTTCAGAGCAAAAAGGATTTGACAATGAAAAAGACAAGTTTAGTGACTCAAGCCGGAAACCAAACGGTAACTGTGCGATCTAGGGGAGTACCGGTTATCCTAATCAAAAGCAAAGAAGGTTGGGCGGAAACGGTGATGGCTGTTAACTTTCTCCGTACTGGATGCCTCAAGGTCCAACTCGTGATAGCCAATGGACACGAGGCCCTTCTCACGACTCATCAAAGCATGAATAGCCTCCTGCTCAAACTTCAACTCCCAGAAGAAAAGTTCTGGCTATTCGAAAAACCCAAGCTCGTGAAGGGAGGATTCACTGTCATGACTCTCTCGTATCACCCGACAATGAAAGAGGAGGTATAACCGAGTTCACCGATCAGAGTTCCCATGCCGCCCGCCCGACAGGAGAAACCCTCCTTTCGTTGGCGGGTTTCTCTTAATTGATCGCTGCATTATCTCCTCACCCTCTCAATTCTCGCCCCAAGACCCCTCAACCTCTCCTCTAGTTTCTCATACCCCCTATCTATAAGATGTACATTATTGACCTTGAATTTACCTTTGCCCACCAGAGCCGCCAATACGACGGCAAAGCCAGCTCTGATATCGTGCGCGCAAAGCTCGCCTCCATCTTTCAATTCCTTTAAAAGAGTAGGGCCTTTCACCTCGATCTCCCTAGAATTCATGACCTTGATATCGGCTCCCATTTTTATGAGATCATCCACATATTTGAACCTTCCCTCAAAGATCGTTTCATCGACACTACATTCCCCTTCTGCTTGAGTGAGAAAGGTGACGATAGGAGATTGCAGATCGGTTGGGAAATAGGGATATTCGCGAGTGCAGATATTGAAGGTTTTGAAAACTGTATTCTTCTTGGGATCGTTAAAGACTCGAATCTGGAGGTCCGACATCCCGGAATCTGGAGGTCGGACCTCCAGATTAACCCCTGACCCCTTCAATAAATCTATCGTCGCTTTCAAATGATCCGGCCTGCAATTCTCTATGATCAATTCCTCGCAACAAAGCGCTCCCAAAATAAGAAAACTTCCCGCTTCTATGCGATCAGGTATAGTCACGAATGGGGTTTTCGCCTCCAATAATTCGCCGCCTCTGCCTTCTATCTCCATAGTAGGCGTACCGGCACCTTTAATCTTGGCCCCGCAAGCATTCAACCATTCCGCCACATTCACTATCTCCGGCTCCATGGCGCAGTTGCTCAAATAGGTCTTTCCATGAGCGAGCACAGCCACCATCATAAGAGTCTCGGTCCCACCGACAGTCACCTTTGAAAAGAGTATATCACCGCCTTTCAAATCACCAACACTCTTCATTTCATAGACGCCATCCTTGAATATGGTCTTGGCGCCCATCTTCTCATAGCCTTCTATGAATTGATCTATCGGCCTAGCTCCTATGACGCAACCGCCAGGAGAAGGCAAGGTTACATTACCAAATCGTGCCAAAAGAGGTCCGGTTAAAACCACCGAGGCTCTCATAGCCGCACCCATCTTTTTATCAATATCTGTGGAAGAGATGTCGCTTGTATCGATGGTCATCTTTGAATATTTGCCTTGTTCTGAGTCAGTCCAGGTCACAGTCGCCCCCATCTTCTTCAAGATTTCAGTCAAGGTATGTATATCATCGGTATCAGGGATATTCTCCAGTTTTACAGGTTCCTTGAATAAGACCGCCGCCGCCATAGCCTTTAGAGCGGCATTCTTGGCGCCATTAATGGAAACTCGGCCCTTCAGCTTCTTCTCGCCCGCTAGGCCTTCGATGAGGAATAGTTCTTTTGAATTCATAATGAAAATATCGAGCTATTTTTTGTAATGATTGGTGATCTGAAAGACTTCGATTACTTCTTCTTTCACAAAGAAAAATAATGCTCTATATTTCCTACCGATTCGAAATGAGTATAAACCATGCCACTTCGGTTCAAGAAGTTCTGTATGCAAAGAAGGATGTCTAATGTTTGATGAAAACAATTTTACAGCCTTTTTCCATCTGGCAACCAAATTATGATCTGAAAGATAATCAAGCAGATCCTGACGAAGTGGCTTTATTTCCATTATGATTGAATTACTTGCCGTATGAAGATTTCATCAATCCGCTCTCCATTTCCGCCAAAAATTCTTTCGAATACAAACCAACGTTACGAAAATCATCCATAACCGATTTGACAGGGTCTTTTACCAATAATTCAAGCAATTTAGCCGCCACTGCTCTATAAGCGTTGCTTTGTTTTTTGAGCTTGCTATATTCAGTTTTTGATATGGTTATTCGGCTCATAACAAATGCATTGTAACATAGAAGTTCATATATTTTCAAATGACTTTAGACCTCGCCTCATTTCCTCAAAAAAGGTATAACTATACTATGAATCTCATTACCGTCATCCCCCTCACCCGCTCCAAGGTCGCCGAGACATTGTCATATTTCACCTCTTCTGACGTGCCAATAGGTGCCATCATAGAAGTCCCCCTCAGGTCAAAAGCTATTCACGCCATAGTCATGGAGACCCAGCCTGCCCAGGAATTAAAAGCTGATATCAAGAATGCTCCTTTTGAGATACGCCGCATCGGTACGATCAGAGCTTCCGCTTTCTTCCCCGCTTCATTCATGGTTGCTTGCAATAAGCTAGGCACATATTATGCCGCCAATGCTGGATCAGTAATAGACTCGCTTGTAGCCGACACCCTGCTAGTCAATGCGAATAAGATCGCTCCGCCCCTGCCTCTTGTCTCCAAAGAATTCCGAGCCGGCTTCGGCGAGACTTATGCTATACAAGGCGATGATGAAGACAGAATGAGCGCTTGGAGGAGCTTGGTCCGTCAGGAATTTGCCAGAAAGAAATCCTTGGCGATATATGTCCCAACCATCGAAGATGCCATGAGAGCGAGGGGCTCGCTTACAAAGGGCATCGAAGACTATATTTTCGTCCTTCACGGAAACCTTGCAAAGAAAGAGATCGTGATGGTCTGGCAAGCCATCGCCAGATCAGAGCATCCTATAGTAGTCATCTCTACAGGCTCATTCTCCATCCTGCCCAGATCGGATATAGAGACTGTCATCATCGAACGAGAGAATGGCCGCGGCTGGAGATCGCTCAAAGCGCCGTATCTCGATATGCGCCATGCTCTAGAGACTATTGCTCGTGGAAATGGACAGAATGTCTACCGCTCTGATTGCCTGCTTTCGACTGAGACCTTGAAGAGGCTAGATGAGCATGAGATATCCCAAGGCTCTCCTTTCAAATGGCGATCTATCTCTACGGCTGAATGTTCTCTGATAGATATGGTGGCTCACAAAGGTTCGATGATAACCGAGCCACCAATTCAGAACCCAGATATTGCGAATACTGAGAATGCTCTTCCTGAAACCGGACAAGAAGAGAAACCATATGATAATACTGATTCCGATGATAGTGAGCGCAAATCCAAATCTCCCTTTAGAGCTATTTCAAGAGAATTGGAAGCTTTGATACAGAAGAATCGCGAAGACAGCACTCACTTATTCATCTTCGCTGTTCGCCAAGGCCTAGCCCCCACTACCACTTGCGATGATTGCGGAGCTGTCGTTTCCTGCAATAATTGCTCTTCGCCTGTGGTCTTGCATGCCTCGAAAGAGACCGGCCCACCGACGAGTAAGACTAGTAGGAATTATTTCATGTGCCATCTCTGCGGCGAGCGCCGATCAGCGACCGAGACCTGCAAGAATTGCGATAGCTGGAGACTGACTCCTCTCGGCATAGGCATAGATAGGATATATGAAGAGATCAAAGAGAGATTCCCCGATATAGATGTCTTCAAAATGGATACAGTGACCACCAAGAATGCCAAGCAGGCCGAGCTCGTCATGAGCAGATTCCTTGAAAAGCCGGGAAGCATCTTGATAGGCACGGAATTCGCAGTGACACGTCTACCAGAAAAGATCGAGAATATCGCTATCGCTTCTATGGATACACTATTCGCCTTGCCAGATTTCCGCATCCCGGAAAAAGTCATCTATCTCCTGGTGAGATTGCGCTCTATGGCCGCTAGATCTCTCCTCGTCCAAACACGGCGTGCAAACGAATCGATCTTCGATTTCGCTCTCAAAGGTAATCTCAGCGATTTCTATCGGACTACTCTGGAAGACCGCAAGAGATTCGACTATCCGCCATTCAAGGTTTTGGTGAAGATATCTATAACCGGCAAGAAAGATGACATAGCAGTGATGATGGCTGATATACAGACTATGCTCGGGCCCAGGGAGATCGATATATTCCCCGCTTTCACGGCTACCGTGCGCAATAACCATATCATTCACGGCCTTCTCAAGATTCCTCCCAAAGAATGGCCAGACCTTGAATTGATATCCAAGCTCAAAGCCCTGCCTCCGGCGGTGGCGGTGAGGGTGGATCCGGAGAGCCTTTTGTGATGACGGGGGTGTATTTACATGAATTCTCAATTTTCAAATTCCAATTTACAATGATCCAATGTTTTTTAATTTTCAAAGATTATCTGTATTCAAGATGAATTGTGCCATATTTGGTCAATTGAAAATTAAAGCCTTGAAAATTGATTGTAAATTGGAATTTGAAAATTGAAAATTCGAGTGAATACCATCCCGCACTCACCCTTGCCGCCTTTCCGACAAAAGGTTATAGTTTCCCCATGAAAGACATCGTCCAACGAGACAACACCATCCTGCGGGATCATGCCAAGCCAGTACTTATTTCCGAGATCAATTCTCCGAAGATCAAGAAGGTCATAGATGATATGAAGATCGCTATGCATGCCCAGAAAGATGGTGTCGCCATCGCCGCTCCGCAGATCGGAGAATCGCTACAGATCTTCGTCATCTCAGGGCCTCTGCTCAAAAAAGCCGATCCTGACTTCAAAGGAGACGGCAGCGATCTGGTCTTCATCAATCCCAAGATCACGAAGCTATCAAGAGACAAGGCTGGCATGGAAGAAGGCTGCCTTTCTGTGCGCTGGTTGTACGGCAAGGTCAGTCGTTCTACTCGAGTCAGCCTGACCGCGTATGACGAGAACGGCAAGATCGTAAAGCGCGGTACATCCGGATTATTGGCTCAGATCTTCCAGCATGAATGCGATCATCTGAACGGCATCCTATTCACGGACAAAGCCAATGAAGTCTGGGAGATGTCGGCAGAAGAGATCGCCGAGCTACAAAAGAAATAATATGCCACGCTTCGCATTCTTTGGATCTTCGCGCTTCTCCGTCATAGTCCTTCAGGAATTGAAGAAGGCTGGTCTTATCCCATCTTTAATAATAACAACCCCAGACAAGCCAAAAGGCAGGAAACTAGTCTTGACTCCTACACCTGTCAAAGAATGGGCTATCAAAGAAGGCATTCCATTTCTCGATCCAGCTAAGTTGGACGACGAGTTCGTAAAAAAACTAGATTCAACCTGTCATTATTCTTCAAATGAATATAGCTGCGACCTTTTCATAGTCGCTTCTTACGGGAAAATAATACCAGCGGCTGTTTTGGCCATACCCAAATTCAAGTCCTTGAATGTCCATCCATCTCTTCTGCCAAAATACCGTGGCGCTTCCCCTCTCCAAAGTGCCATACTCGATGATACCAAAGACACTGGCGTGACCATTATGAGAATGGATGAACTGATGGATCATGGTCCTATAGTCGCCCAAGAGAATGCCAGCATAGGAGAATGGCCTGTCTATGAAGATTTCGAAGACATGATGGCTAGAATAGGTGGCCAGCTATTGGCAAAGACCATCCCCGCTTGGATATCTGATGAGATCAATGAGGAGGAACAAGATCATTCAAAGGCGACTTTCACTAGAAAAGTAGAAAAAGAAGACGGACTCATCGACCTCAACAGTGACCCTTATCTCAACTTCAGGAAAGTCCAGGCCTATCATGAATGGCCGCAAGCGTTCTTCTTCGTAAAGCATGCAGGAAAAAAGATCCGCGTGAAAGTCATCGATTCTTCATTCAAGGATGGGAGATTCACCCCAGAAAGAGTGGTACCCGAAGGAAGCAAGGAAATGAATTTTAGTGATTTCTTGAAAGGCTACGGAAAAAATCATCCGGGATGATGAATACGAACTTCAAACATCAACTGAAATGATCAGACGATCACTTTTTGATGCTATGTTTATGAGTTTGAGTCGGCAATGTCTGGCTGACAAAATTCTCTCCTATTATTTGCGCTTTTTGCGCGACATAATATAGCGCCATCCAAAAGCACCAGACGCCTAAAAATGCTATACAGATCCACTGATTGACCGGCTGTTTCAATTCGGCCAGACTAAAGAACGAGGGGTTTTTATTCACTATGATTAGGAGCTGAACTGATATTTATAATTTCATCCAACTAACGAAATATACACGTACTATTGATTATAGTGCTCCGAACCTTTGTATTCAACTTGAGTTATCCACCTACTTCCAAGGCCACATACCCTTCACCATCGCTTTCACCCTAGCTCCGCCGCGCCTGACGAACGATATCCTCTTCTCTCTCCTGGCATTCAATTCCTGTAATATCTCATCTCGCACAGCATCGATGGCGGCATATAGATCTTCCCTCTCAGCGGTAGCGTAGAGATTCTTGCCCGAACCGACTATGTGGATCTCCGCCTTGAATATGTCTCCTTTCTTGTGATGCTCGGTCGTCTTGGCTAGCTCGATATCGCACTGCGTAGCTGGATCATCATCGAGGAATTTGGCGATCTTATTCAATCTCTTTTCCGTATATTCGGAGATAGAGGCTGATAATGTGATGTTCGTGGTCTTGATGTTTGTATTCATCTTTTTTCTCTTAATTTTTAATCAGGCCGAGACCTCTCACATTCGATCACCGCTCTCATTGGACGCGCACTGTATCACATTCACTTATCCCTACCATACCTCCCCGTCAGCTTCGCCACTCCGACTACATGTCCCTTCAGCGCGCTCAAGACTTCCTGCTTGGTCGAACCCTCTGCCAGACCGAGCTTCTTGTCGAGAGCATATAGGGTAAAGATATAGCGATGGATCCCGGAAGGCGGACAAGGGCTCACATATCCGAGCTCGCCATTGGTAGCTCTGCCGCGGACCCCGTCAGGCTCTATGCCCTTTTTGATCTCTTTGGGAGCTGGATCCATATCGAACTTCACCCAATGATCGAATGTACCGATCGAAGTATCAGGATCCTCGAGCGTAAAAGCTAGAGAAGCGGAGCCTTTGGGTACCCCAGATATGAAAAAACCCGGCTGAATATCGCTACCATTACAGGTGTATTCGACGGGCAACATAAAGCCATCTTCGAAAGCGGGACTTGTGAGCTTGAGCGAACTTGCGGGATATGTATCGTTATTCATATCAAGTTTAGGATTATTTGAGCTGCTTGATCTCTCACCTGATGAGATATTATCTTTCAAATACAGAAACGCCGCTATCGATAATAGGATTACGAGAACGATCGCTATCGTGGTGCGGAAGATGATCAGCCTTTCCCTATTCATGCGTATATTTTATCATATCCAGTTCCCTTGAATATATCTCCGCCTCACTATGCCACAGAAATGATCTTGCTCGCCGAATGATGCCCTTTTATCATCCTCACCGCTCGGCCCTTATGCATCGAGCGCATTATCTCCATGATCCGCTTATTGGCGCGATTGTCCGCAGCGGGTTCTTTCAGGTGGATATCTAGCTTGTCAGGCGAAACGACCTCGATCGTTTCCTTGGTCGAATCGACATGAGCGCGGATCTTGATGAGTTTGATGGCTTCTTTCATGCTATCCCTATAATGTATCGCATTTTGATTTGCACAGCTAGATATGGTACATTTCCAGATGCCCGTTCTTTAAAAGAAACATATTCCGGAGTAGCTCAGCGGTAGAGCAGTCGCCTGTAAACTTAGACTGTTTGATATAATGTAATTATGTCAGACAATCGAAAATATGCCGATCGACGTGAAGCACTTATCAAGGCTGTTGCCAAAAGGCGACGCAAGGTAAAAGCTTTGTCGATAGAATATAAAGGTGGCAAATGTCAGATTTGCAATTACAACAGATGTCAGAATGCATTAGAACTTCACCATATCAACAAAGACGAAAAGAGCTTTGGTATCGGTGACAAAGGCTATACGCGTTCTTGGACAAAAGTAAGAGCAGAATTAGATAAATGCATCCTTTTATGCGCCAACTGTCATTGTGAAGTTGAAGCAGGCATCTTGCAGCTTCCAAGAGAAATCTTGGTCGAAAACGAGGTGAATTCGGGGAAACCCAGAAGTTAATAGCTTTGGGGCAATCCCGAGCCGAGCCTAGTCATTTCAAACGGACTAGGAAGGTGTAGAGACTATCCTTTTCAGGAGTAGTTCCGAGCATAGTCGAGGAACGAAGCCCCTCGTCCCTAAACTCTTGAACAATCAAGAACACGGGAATGATATAGTCCATCCCTATTAGTAACAATAGGAGCAATGTAAGCGATTGGTCACAGGTTCGAATCCTGTCTCCGGAGCCCTAGTGACAAAACAGGCACATCATGCCTGTTTTGTTTTGTCAGGCTTGGATATTTATAGGTTCGAGCGTGCTCAATTTCCTGCTCAATAGCATCTCGTGCTTTTATGAGGCTCAAAAAGAAAGAAGTGTAGGAAATCTGGAGTTTTTTGCCCTTTATGGTGAGGTTCGAGCCAAGGCATGCGAGTATCGCTCTTTTGATCTTTTCGTCCCCATTTTCGTACCAAAGGTGGGCATAGCAGGCAAAGTCAAAGGTTTGCTCTGAAAGTTCAGCCCATTGTTCTACAGCCTTATTCTTAAACTTTAAATCGTCCTCTAGGACACCCTTTCTTTTGAGTAAATCCGACTTGAGAGCTTGATACTCCTCATCGCTGATGATGGTTCGATCCTTATTAGTTGGTCCAGTAAAATTCAAGGTCAATGACTGCAGCTGCTGTGTTACTTCTTCGCACTCCTTATGTTTTGTCTTGAGTGCCATTGAATTACTTTCAGCCTCATTCTTGCGGACCTCATGAACATGACGAATGGCCCAATCACGATACTCCTCTGAAATTCGTATATCCTGGAGTACCGCTCCGATTTGGAAATGTAGAAGTTTTACCTCGACATGCTTCTCATCACATTCGGCATCGTATCTCTTTTTGGTGCAATTATAATAGGTGTAATGGTGAACATTGCCATTCTTCTGGCGTTTTACTTTCGCTTGGGCGGTAATACTACAACCGCACGTTGCACACTTCATCATGCCGGTAAAAGCAAAGAGTCTTTCTTCTCTCGGCCGAGGCTGACTGGTACGGCCCATAATCTTCTGGCACCGATCAAACTCCTCTTTGGTTATCATCTGCTCATGACTGCCTTTGTGCCATTCACCGCTATGCAGTGGAAACTCAAACCAGCCGTAATAAAACGGGTTGCTTAGGAGTGCATAGATTCCTGATCGTGAGAGATGCTTACCGCCAATGTTTTTACGCGGCACTGTTGTCAGGTTCAATTTCTTTCGGGAGATGTTCCAGATTTGCGCAATCGAATAGTTGCCGGTAAGTACAAGGTCAAAGAGCCTTCGAACTAATGGAAATCTCTCAGGATCCTTCTCCAGGGTCTTGTATCCCTTCTGCTTATTTGGCGTGTTGAGATAGCCGACAGGTGCGCCGCTCGGCATCCAGCCATCTCTCACTTTCTTTTGCAGACCTCGCTTTACGTTCACAGAGAGGTCACGAATAAATTGATTGGCCATGCCAAGTTCCACTTGCATCATGAGGACGTTGTCTGTTGGATAGTATGTTCTGCCGAAAGTGACAATTTGAGATATCGCACTCTGCTGCAACATCCAGCTTATCTGTCCGCCATCTACAGGATTGCGCGCGAGTCGGTCCAATTTCCAACACAGGATGCCGTTAGCTTCACCCTTATAGATTCTCTCGAGCATGGAGTTGAAAATCTTTCTCCCTGGTTTCTTTGCCGATTGTGATTCCTCAAGGATACCGATGACGTTTAAGCCTTGATCCTTGGCAATCTTCAAAAGCTCGTCTTTTTGGGCATCGATTGATGCTGCCTGGCGATCTTCAGCCTCGCTCGATTTTCGGGCATAGAGAAAGTATTTAATTGGTGCGTTTATCTTTGGGTTCATAATGTTGCTTTTCCTGGTCCAAGGTCTTCTTGGGTTATGTCGTCCAGGCTTAATTCTGTGTGGGTCTCAAATGCGCTCTCGACCGCTTTTCCACCGTTTTTAAATGGTGGTTCCGCAGTATCGAGTGAGATACTACCGAGTGGTGGTTCTTCGGGGGTCTCAACAGAGTTTGGTTCCCGTAAATTACCCGTATTTACGGGAATGACCGTAGTATCTTCTACGATACTGCGATTATCCTGTAATTCTCCTGATCTATCAGGAGAATCTACTCCTTCATAGGGACCCTCTTGTTTCTGTCTCCAAGGGTATTGTCTTTCTTCTTCTGTCCGAACGACACTATGCCCAGAAGCCTCTGGAATAGCAACTGCAGGCGGTATCTGCCATTTCTGCATTCTTCCTTTTAAGAAATCTCCGATGCTAGTTAAAGAATTAGGAGATTTATTATTTTGGTTAGTTAGAGTATCTACGTTAATACTACGGTTTCTGCGCTTTCGGATACTACGGAGACGCACATCTGGATACTGCGCAACTGAATCCTTGAGCTTCAGACGCTTGCTAACATGAGCGATGCTTTTCCAAAAATCGACCGACTTGAAGTAGTAGAGGTTCAAGGTCTTAAAGCCAGTTTTTGCTTGGACCACACCAAGAATACTGCACTCAACAAGAAGCCGGACCGCATTGGCAACATAGTTTCTGTTTTTCTCGCCGGTCAGATCTTGAATGGTAGTCAAACTTGGCCAGGCGACCTGTGTCTCGGTATTGCCATGCTTTAGAATTGCGCAATAGACGAGCGTGCAGAGTTTCGGTAACTTTCCCATATAGCCATGCTCCACAAATTCATTCTCCATGAAAAAGCGAGTAGGCTTTCTCTTGCCGCGAAGGACCGCTCGGTCAATCTGATTCTTCAGTTCCTCGATCTTCGCTTTGTGGTATGCGTGCGCTATCTGCACTTTCTTCTTCTCCGGCTGTGACCACTCCTGGAAAATCTTTATATCGTCGTTCATAGTCTTTGAGCCACACCTTCTTGATAGGCCGATAGATGTAGTCGAAGACTGTCAGGAGTTTGATCGCTTCCTAAATTGTTATGACGGTCGGCTTCTTGCCCTTTGTCTTGAATGCCCATTCTACCCGAGTCTTCTGGTCGCCTGATCTCCATTCATCTTCTCGGGTACGATCGTTGGGAAAGCTGAAAGAGTTAAAGAGTGCCTCGTATGAGACTTGGAGATATCCGACAAAACCTGTGCCGTTTATGTCTTTCGGTGTTGCTTTTACAAATACTTTTTTCACACACACGAACATACCGGAAGGTCCAGGAGAAGTCTAGCTTTATATCAAATCGTAAAAAGAATATAATACTCAATATTATGAACCGCAAGTCAACGCAAGTTTTCATAGAAATTCCACACATTGATCCAGCATTTTCTGATGAACTAAATGTTTTTAAGAAAGAGCTGAGAAAAGACGGTGTTTTAGCCTTTGAGACAAAGAGAGGGCTTTTAGAATCTAAGGTGCGATCTGCAGCTCCAGCGCAGATTATCGAATTTCTTGATTACACAAAATATGCCGCTGTTTTTATTGTAACCAGCTACTTTGCTGGAATAGTCGGCCAAGCTGGTGCTGATCACTACAACAAAATCACATCCTGGATAAAAAATCTAAAGAACAAAGGGAGAAATGCCGAGATACTTTTAGTATCTGAGATTCAAAGAATGGATGATTTTCCACTTAGAACATGTTTTCTTATTTCGACGCTGAATTCGAAGGATAGTCTTGGATCAGCTCTCAACTCAATGCCCGGAGCTTTAGGTGTAATACGAAGAGAGGTACTCAAATATCGAGGCAAACATGCGGTGTTAGTTAAATTTATTAATGGAAAGTGGGACACTCAAAATCCGCAAGAAATGAAAACAAATCGCGGCATGAGCGTTATCACTACGGTTAGAACCACTAAGCTGTATGGTATTTGTGAGGAGAAATATTTTCCCCACAAAGAATACGAGACTGAATGGGAGCTAATGAATACAAAGATACCCGAGGCCGCCACCAAAAATGCGTTGAAACACAGAATCGAATACTATCAGCGGCTCTATAATGCAGAAGAAATAAGATACGCTATATATCATTTTCATGCAGCATCTATTTCAATTGATATTTTTGAAAGTATTATATCTGCTCCAAAAGGACACGTACCGATGCCAGTAGAAGGAGAAAGATCCATGGGACAACACTGCGTTGTTGCAATTGGTTATGACAAAGATGGTATTTATTTTGCTAATTCCTGGGGACGAGATTGGGGAGATAATGGCGTAGGTTTTTTCACTTGGGATTATATCAACAAATATTTAATTGAGTCTTGGGCACAGAATATGTTTGTGCGCACACTTTCTTGGGACCGTATATTCAACCTAAGAGTCTGGAAGACTTTTTTCAAAACCAGGAAGGAACGGAAAGTAATAAGGACTGGCTCGTGGAAAGATAAAAGATCAGTTGATGTAATTTATGAAATATTAAACGTTCCAGCGATAAATCCAAATCGTGGTAATTTTTTCATCATCAATTTCTTTGACAAGCGTGATAAAGACAAGAAGAAAGGGGGTTGGCTACATTTCAGTGTAAAAGAAAAACAAATTGAAATTGAAGATCTTTTTGTTGATACCAAAAATAGAAATTGTGGATGGGCTAAGGAAATGCTTAAAGTTCTTACACTCCTTGCTGAGGCGAATAATGTTAACAGGATTTCTGGTTGGATTTCCGCAGAAGATTCTTTTGATGAATATACCCAGAGTGGTCTTGAGAAGCTATTTAGTAACTGCGGTTTCCAAATATTCCCCGACACATCTAAATTTCGAGGCTGTATCTTGCGTGTTGAAAAGGAAACATCAAGAAAACTCCCGTCCTGATTGACTCTTTACTTTTTTGACTTCTAGGAATAATGTTGCCACATGAGCGAATTATTTATTACCGTGGTTGGAGGTCTTGTGGTCCTAATTTTAGGGGCCTGGCTTGGTCTTGGCGGCTCCACGAAAGTGCGCGTTGAAGGCGGTCACAAAGTTAAGAAAACCGGAAAGCTACTAATCCTTGTTTCTGTTCTGATGATTTTGGGCGGACTTGCCTGGGCCGGTAACAATGCCCCAGTTCAAGGCGGTATTGATTTACATATACCAGGCATGTTGTACGGAGTCACTCTCGCAGGATATGGCGTGTTGTTATTAATCGTCGGTAAAATCGTTGCGTGGTGGCAACGCCCATAAAAATATATGCAATTAACTGATAAGGATCTCAAAAGTTTTCAGGCGCTGTATAAAAAGCATTTCAATAAGGATATTTCTCGCGCTGAAGCTCTCGCAAAAGGTACGCAGCTTTTGACTCTCATGAAGGCAGTCTACAAACCAATGACCCAGGAGGAATACGATTTCACCCAAGCACGTAGGAAAAGTACTATGGGTAAGGTTGTCGAGAAAATATTACTTGATATGGAGGAAGAAAAAGCAAAGTCATAGTGGTGATCCAGTCCATATTCATATCCTTTACTTTAGCTCTTGTCATCGAGTAAAATTCAGTGTATGAGCAATACCGGAACATTTAAATCTTTAGGAGATTTGCCTGATGATATCGTCGATGATTTTAAGAATAAGGAATACAATACCTGTAAAGAAAAATGTATTAATTTTTTAATACCCAATCCAAATAACGGTATTGCCTACATTTATCTGGGCAAAATCGCTGAATCAGAAAAAAATTATGAGACTGCAATTCAACACTATAAAAAAGTTATAGAAATTGAACCTCGCTTCCCTTATATATGGAGTTATATTGGTGAAGACTATACAGAACTAGAAAAATACAAGGAAGCCTACGAAGCTTTCACAGAAGAAATTGCCCTAATACCCTATAAAGCTGCGCCTTGGTGTATGGCTTCTCTAAGTGCTCAAAAGATGGGTGATCATGAACTGGCTGTGGGAATATTAAAAATGGCACAAGGAAAAGTAGAGAAAGAGGGACAAAGTATAGTTGCTTATGCACTTGGAGCATTACAAGAAGTGGTTGGTAATAACGACGAAGCCTTGGTGAATTATGTGCAAGGTCAAATGAGCGCAGTAGATGAGGAAAATAAACTTATATCTGCTGAGCGCATTTATAAAATGTTAAAGAAAGATTGAAAATATTATGAGTACAGACGGCACCAAAATAGGTCCGATAAATATGACGTTAACAACTGATCCGACCCATTCATCGGGTTGGAAAACTATTTTATTTAATTGTAATTGTCATACCTTTGAAGCTGTTACTCTACAGATTATAAGAGCTATCCAATGCACAAAAGAGAGGGCTGATAATCTAGCATTTTTTGCTGACCGTACTGGAAGTGTAATAGTATGTGAAGGTTCAAATGAGAAATGTGAAAAGGTAGCTAAGGTGTTGGGAAGTATTGGGTTGGTTGTTACAGTTACTCAATAGCTGATATTTTATCCGAACGATAACTTACGAATCTTCATCTTCGTCATCCGTGATAGAATAGTCGTATCAACTTTTCTTACTTCCATGAAAAATCTCAAACAACATTTAATCGATCAGGCCATAGCAGAAATTGCCGCAAAAGAAAATGACATAAAAATGTCAGATGAGGAGCTGGCTGTTTTAGGTGCAAGGCTCAAAGTTGAAAAGAAAACATTGGGTATGCAAGACCTCAAAGAACACTTGAAGGAAGGTTTTACCTATTCCCTTCAGGGGCTCGAAACAGTAATCGCACAGGAGCAACAGCAAAATGCCGAGCTTAAAAAAGACCTCGAAATGTTGAAGTACCGTAAAGCAGTCATCGATAGCCAATTCACTGATGGTGAACTGGATCAATAAAAACTATGATTAAAGAATACATAGAATATTTGAAAGACAACCCGCAAGGCCACTGGTTTAAAGCCAAACTCTATGGCTGGGGCTGGGTTCCGGTCAAATGGCAGGGTTGGCTTGTGATTCTTGCATATGTCGCGCTAATCATAGCCCTCGTGTTCAACAGAGAAGAAGCTATACCAGGAAATCCTGATTCAGGAAGCAATCTCTTGGTATTCGGATTGCCGATCATTGTACTGACCACTCTTCTTATTTTTATCTGCTACAAGAAAGGAGAAAGACCACGCTGGCAGTGGGGACCACGCAAGGAAAAATAAAATGCTAGAATAGCTTAATCATGAAAATAGAGAAAAAAGTCTGGCCTGAATACTTTCAGCAAATAGTCGATGGTAAAAAGACCTTTGAATTAAGGCTTAATGATTTTGATATTTCTGAAGGAGACACTCTTGTACTTAACGAATGGGACCCTAATACAAAAAACTACACCGGTAGAACACTCGAGAAGACTGTCGGTTATGTCGGTAAGTGGAAAATTGATGATCTTACAAAATTCTGGTCTCGAGAAGATATTGATAGCAAGGGCTTGCAGGTTATTTCTCTCAAAGACTAGCTGATTGCTGCCAACTGTTCTGTCGTCGGCCGGGTAAGTTCATAGATGCCATCCTTCAAATTTGGGATGTAATGGTACTCCTTTGTGGTCTTAAAGTAGGTAGATATTTCATTCGCAACGCGGAGCAAAATATAAAAAGCATCCCAAAGGGTGCTTTTTATATTTTGCGAGGGAGAAGCGAGTGCCCTGCGGCACTCGCGTCAGGATTCGAAAAGGTTTCCCATATTTCTAAGCAACCGTAGCGATAGCGGAGGATGCGAAGAAATGGGAAACCTGAACAGAGTCTGTAAGACTCGAATCCCGCTCTCGGAGCAAGCAAAAGAGGTACTGCCAAGTACCATCAGGCATTCTTTTGGTATACACAACCCTAATCACTCAATTGACTTTTGTAGACAAAAGAGTAGAGTGTAGACATACACGCCCCAGCCAGCCTCACGGTCCGCTGGGGTTTTGCGTTACTTATTGATAGAATACGGCCATGCAAACAATCTTGTTGGTTGATGGCGAGAATCTAAAAGGCAAAATGCGTACCGTCTTCAAGGAGGCTCGCAAGCCCATGATTGTATGGAACGAATACGATTTCAGAGGTCTTTTTGATAAAGTGCTCAAAGATATAAAGATAGACAAGAAAGTATTTTATTTTGCTCGTATCAAA
Source organism: uncultured bacterium (assembly GCA_903825415.1). Lineage (GTDB taxonomy): Bacteria > Patescibacteriota > Minisyncoccia > Phycocordibacterales > PALSA-1337 > C7867-002. The sequence goes on along the minus strand of CAIKAN010000051.1, from coordinate 23,291 downwards.
GAGCATGAGCGGAGCATTGAAAAATCAAAGGAGCTTATAGAGGAGCAACGCCTACTCAAGACCCATCTTGAAGCGCAGGGTTTTGAGGTCATACTAAGCGGCAGAGTAAGAGGCCAAATGGAAGACGGCTACGACGGAAAGAAAGTATTGGTATTTAAAGAAAAGGGTGTCGATGTGAAAATTGCCGTGGACATGGTAAGCCTTGCTTGCGACAAGAAGGTCATGGAGATCATATTGACAAGCTCGGATTCTGATTTACAACCAGCAATCAAGGAGATCCGTCGGCGCAAAATAAGTTGTTTGTACTTAGGCTTCGAGACACAACCAAATAAGGGCATCTCATACACAACAAATAAGACGATCCTGATACGCGATTCCGAGCTCTTTGAGTTTGAGAAAGCGCAACCAACATTATTAAAGAGTTAATAGCGGAGTAGATAATAGATAGGTTCTATATCCAATACCTTTAATAGTAGAGACTTACCAATCTTTCCAAACCTATGCCAAAACCTATGAATTTTTTCTGTAAGATATCCTTGTTTAGGAAATCGGCCTCACCCGAAATATAATTGGTTATATTCAAGTTTTATCCAAGATTGCCACAAGCTGCAATTTCAATCACTCTATCGCCATCAACGTAAAATATTTCGAACTTCAAAGTATTCTCAGTATACTCACCTTGAAGATCATAGAACGACTCCCTTGTCGGATATTCCGTAACGACCAACCAGTGCTTATCATTTGATTTGCCTTTACCCAACTTGGAAAATTCTTTGTGACTAATATGATCAACCTCCAGCAAGGAGAGATTCGGCAACTTCAATTCCTTTTCCAAAGTTCTTAATATCTCAAGATATTTATCAACGACCTGCTCCATCGTCCCATGGGACTGGTAGATATCGACTACGGTAAATTCATTGCTATGCAGCTTATCGATCTTCTTCTCGTCCCTGAACATGCTCCCTATCCAGAAGAACTTGTCGTGAACCGATCCTACCTGCCAGATATCCGGTTCTGGATTATACCGCAAATACAGATCATCTTTAACCTTGAATGTATCCGTATTTTCAATCCTATACTTCGTCGTTGAGTATAGATGATAGTCGAAATACCCCTGACTTTTCAACAGATCCCTTATCACATTAATGAAACGACTTAAGGCATATTGCTGTTTATTGTCTTGATTCATAGTCGTCGCTTATGGAAGCACCGCTACCATGCTTATCTCTACTTCAGCCTTTAATGGTAATTCTTTGACACAGATCATTTCCCTGGCAGGAAATGGTTCGGATACATAGGTCCCATAGACCTGACTGACTTTTCCAGCAATCGACATGTCCGTCACGTAGATAGTCGTCTTAACGACTTCCTTGAAGGTTACGCCCGCTTCTTTCAAAATAGCTTCCAAATTCTTCATAACCTGCGTTGTTTTTTCCTCGATAGTACCATCGAGCAGCTTCCCATCACCAGTCAGATGTATCTGTCCTGATGTGAATATCAGATTCCCCGCGATTATTCCATGCGAAAATGGGCCTGTGGCGGGAGGAGCTTTCAAGGTCGAGATCTTGGTCTTCATGGGTTTGATTATAGCAAAGTTAACGTTTAGTAATACACCTTATTCCTGTTAAAGTAATAGCAAGCATATCTTCATGTTTTTATTCTAAATATCCTTTTGCGATATATCGAAAAGAACAAAAAGAAATTAGCGATGAGCAAGTATATTTGAAAGGCTGAATTCTCTATATTCCAGACCGGAATAGATGGTAGTACAAGCAATACGCCTATAAACCCGAGCAGAAATGTCAGGCCCGATTCGGTTTCGGGATGTTTCCATCCTTTTATGATCGTCGGCAAAGCGGCTAGTCCATCACCAAGTGCTGCGAACAATATCGCTATACGGGGGACATCGATAGCAAGCCAAAGTACCATAGCTACGAGCGAACAAGCTCCACAGAGGTAATCAAATCTACTCAGCTTCCAGTAACTTTGTTTATTGAAAAATGAAGCTATGAAGACAATAAGCGGCATAAAACCAGCAAGAAAGACGCGTACAGTCGCCCATAGGTCGGCATGGGCCGTAATTGCAGCGCCAGTCCCTATGAGCGGAGCGATCGCCCACAGAAACCAAGTGATGCGATTCGGCTTGGCCCTACCAACGACAGTATCCCTAATATATATGGCGGAACCACCGATACTCATAAAAGAGCTCAGAATGACCAGCCGGTGAATAAATGTGATCTTAAACATGTTTACATAACCCGGTTAAATCTTCCCTGCCTTCTCCCACCCCTGAACAACATTCAAAGATTCTTGTTCCACACCAGGAATATGTACTAGTTGTATAGGATGAATCAACTGATCATTTATCGTCATGATATGATAGTGGCCCCCATAGTACTCTTCGGATACTTTTCCTTTCGAGCACGCAAAGACTATCTTCATTATTCCAGCCCACATAATAGCACTGAAGCACATTGAACATGGTTCCATTGAAGAATAGATCGCAGCTCCAGAAAGCTCGCTCATCTTCAAGTTAGCGCAAGCATTTCTGATCGCGGCGATCTCCCCATGACTTGTTGGATCGAACAATGTATTACCTATACTTATTCCCGAACCAATGATCTTGCCGTCCTTAACTACGACCGCGCCGGCTGGAAATCCGCCCTTAGCGACAGATTCTTTTGCTTTATCGATGGCTTGTGTTAGAAATTCATTATCGTTCATACATTTGAAATATACCACTCCTATCGATAAACCCCCAGTATGAAGATGCCAGCAAAAGCCATAGCTGCAGCCACTAGTTTCCGGCCTAGCGAGCTGCGGTGCTTGAGCACAATATACTCAAAGAGGATGATCAGGAATACTTGCCCGTAATTGATAGCGTCGACTTTCCCCACTTCGCCGCCGACCGTGTATGCCGTGAAGGTAAAGATATTATATAAAAGGTAGAAGATACCGGAAAAGATGATCAGCTTATAGACGCCCGAGATGTTCCCCCTAGCCGAACTGATAACTTCCTTGGGATTCGCGATGAATGCAAAGAAGGAAAGGAACAAGAAGTTCCAGAATATGTAGACGATCGGCGGTATCGTCTCGACTAGACCCTTGTCGATCGTATAGCAGATGCCGAAAAGCGCTCCAGAGAGTAGGCCTAAAAAATGATTCTTTTCTAAGACAGCATTTCTGAAGTTCAAGCTGAAAATGGCGATAATGATAAGGCCTATCCCCAAGAATTTCATGCCGGTCACACTCTCGTTGAAGAAATAGATTCCAAGGATAGTAGAGACGACTATGGACAATGAGCCGAAAATTCCCGAGAGACTGATATTCTCCACCTTGAAGCTTCTCAGATAAAAGACCGTAGCAAATGAGCCGAGTATGGTCACTGCCAGAAATAGAAGGACCCTTTGAGAAGCAAAGACGCCAAAGAAATCGTTTCTGTAAGAAAGATACGCGAATGGCAAGATGATGAGAGACTGGATGAAGTATCCAAGAACAGAGCTAGTCCGCGGCGATATCGGCTTTTCCTTATTCAATATATTCTGCTGGAAAAGCTCGGCTGCTGCGACCGAGAGAACCCCGAAAATATTTAGAGTGAACCAGGACATTTGATAAGATCCAGCAAGATACTAGCTGACTTAGACAATGATAGAACATACTGTTATTTAATCAAGTACTTACTTCGTTCTAGCACTCTATAGGTCCGATTTTTGACTCATTATGCAGGTTCGCATATCCTCCAAACCTCGGAGCATAAAATACAACTTCTACCCGCCCACCATTGGACATTCATGAACGATGGTGTCGGCGCTTGTAATATACTCGCTCGTCCAACGGCAATACACCTGCAGGCCATATAGTAGCCGCATTTGAAGATACAAAAAATAATGCGACTATAGACTGAAAAAGTAATGAATACACCAAAAAAGATCCTGATCATAGAAGACGAGAAGACCTTAGCCCGCGCCCTGGAATTGACACTGACTCACGCCGGCTTCGAGGCAAAGCTCGCATTCAATGGCGAGGACGGCATCAAGCTGCTCAAAGAAAGCCCGTTCGACCTGATCCTTCTCGACCTCATAATGCCCAAGATGGATGGATTCACGGTGCTCACCGTGCTCAAGACAGAGAAGATCAAGACTCCCGTACTAGTGCTCACGAATCTGAGCCAGCAGAACGATATCAAGCATGCAGAGAAATTCGGCGCGAAAGAATTCTTCATCAAATCAAATACGCCGATAGCGACCATCGTCACGCGTGTCAGAGAGCTTCTAAAATAATATGCAGATGAAACCAGACAAACGCACAGACACACTTGCCGACGGCATCGCTCGTAAGCTCGAGGCTTTGGCGAATGAGAAGGAAGGCATCAGGCGCAAGCTCGTTGTGACAGCCAAACAACTGGCGGTAACAGCCAAGGAGAAGGAGAGCACTAGGCGCAAATTGGTAGTAACAGCCAAACAGCTAGCGGTGACAGCTAAAGAAAAGGAGAGCACTAGGCGTAAGCTCGAAGTGACAGCTAAACAATTGGCGGTGACCGCCAAAGAGAAAGAAAGTACTAGGCGTAAGCTTGTTGTGACTGCCAAAACATTGGCGGTGACAGCTAAAGAAAAAGAGAGCACTAGGCGTAAGCTCGAAGTGACAGCTAAACAATTGGCGGTGACCGCCAAAGAGAAAGAGAGCGCCAGACGTAAATTGGTCGTAACTGCAGAGAAGCTCAAATCGCTCTATGAAACTCTCGAAAAGAAAGTCTCGGAGCGTACGAAAGACCTCGAACAGATCCGATCCAAGAGCGAGGCGATCTTGGCCAGCATAGGCGACGGGCTGGTAGTAGTAGACAAAGAAGGCCGGATCAACTATATAAATAAATCATTCGAAGAGATGCTCGGTTGGAAAGCTGAGGAGATCATCGGCAAGAGCATGGTCCAAGTCGTACCCAGAGAAGACATCCATGGAACAAAGGTCTCATTCAAGGAAAGGATACTCACACAAGTCCTCTCTGGAGAGAAATTCGTCGCAAACCTCACCAATCCATTCTATTATATACGCAAGGATACGAGCCGCTTCCCTACTAGCAGTATAGTCGCTCCAGTCATCCTAGACGGTAAGACCGTCGGAGCAGTCGAAGTGTTCAGAGATATCACAAAAGAAAAAGAGATCGACAAAGCCAAGACAGAATTCGTCTCGCTCGCTTCGCACCAGCTCCGTACCCCGCTCTCGACCGTCAACTGGTACAGCGAGATGCTGCTCGCAGGAGACGCTGGCAAGGTCACGCCCGATCAAAAGAAATACCTAGAAGAGATCTACGCCGGCAATCAGCGCATGGTCGAGCTCGTGAATACCTTGCTCGATGTATCGCGCATCGAGCTCGGCACCCTCATCATCGAAAGCAAGCCGACGAATATAGTCAAATTGACCCAAAGCGTCCTAGACGAACACAAGCTCCTTATAACAGAAAAGCGGATCATCCTCACTTCATCATTCAGCAAGAAGATACCTCTCATAAAGACTGACCCAAAACTGCTCCGCATGGTCATACAGAATATAGTATCGAATGCCGTGAAATACACCTCCGATGGCGGAAAGATCTACATATCGACAGTCATGATAGACGGAAGCGATATATTGATGAAGATCAGAGATACCGGCTATGGTATACCGAAAGACCAACAGAACAAGATATTCACCAAGCTATTTCGAGCCGACAATGTGATCGGAAAAGATACAGAAGGCACCGGTCTCGGCCTCTATATAGCAAGATCGATAGTCGAGCAAGCCGGAGGAAAGCTCTGGTTCGATTCGACGGAGAATAGAGGATCGATATTCTATGTGACTTTACCTCTTCATAAACCAAAGAAGGACAATGACGCAAGCGCTCGTCTATATCAGCGATCGAATAATTAAAATCCATGAAAGATAAACTAAAAATGACTAAAACCATACTCGTTATTGAGGATGAAAGACCACTCATCCAAGCTATCCAGACAAAGCTAGAATCGAACGGTTTCATTGTGGTTACGGCAAGGACCATTGACCAAGGGTTAGATTATCTTGAGAACATCGAAAAGATAGATGCGATATGGCTAGACCATTATCTGCCCGGCGAAAAGACTGGGCTGGATTTCGTGGCCTATCTCAAAGGCCCGAAAAGTAAATGGGCCAAGATGCCTATCTTCATAGTCTCGAATACGGCAAGCAGCGGGAATGTCCGATCATATATGAGCCTAGGGGTCAGCAAATATTGCGTAAAGGCCGAGCATCGTCTAGATCAGATAGTCAAAGACTTGAAAGCCTTCCTAGATGATTCCGAGAAATAACCACCCAAATATGAAAAAAGATATAAATAAGAAAAAGACCATCTTGGTCATAGAAGATGAGCGGCCGCTTCTGGAAGTCGTTAATTCTCGCCTGATGAAAAAAGGATTTGGTGTCATCACTGCGCGCAGCGTCGATCAAGTCTTCAACGCCGGACTGGAACAGAACGGCCTAGGCATCATCGCCTCGAAGAGCATTAAAGAAGCTCTCGAATACTTGAAGGACCTCGAGAAGATCGATGCGATCTGGCTGGACCACAATCTGCTCGGCAAAGAGAATGGAATAGATTTCATGAAGAAGCTCAAGAACAATGGCGGCTTATGGAATAAGATCCCTATCTTCGTCATCTCGAATACAGAGAATTCCAAGACTATCAAATCTTATGTAGATCTCGGAGTCAGTAAATATTACATAAAGAGCAATCACAAGCTCGATGAGATAATCAAAGATATCAATGAATCGTTGGATCGATGATTATGGACTATGATACTAGCGATCGTAAGCAATCGCCCTATAAAATCGCAGAGTATGTTAAAATCATCCTATGAATAACACTCTCAAATTCATAGTCTCTATCGTCATAGCAGAGCTAGTAGGCATCATCGGCTCTTTCTTAACCATGCCATCGATCGCTGGTTGGTATGCCTATCTCGTAAAACCAGAGATCGCTCCGCCCAATTGGATCTTTGGACCGGTGTGGACGATATTATTCGCTCTCATGGGCATAGCGCTTTTCCTAATCTGGAAGAAGGGTTTCGATACTAGGCCGGCCAAGATCGCTCTAGGCATCTTTAGCTTCCAGCTGGCGCTCAACCTGCTCTGGTCGATCATCTTCTTCTACTTGAATTCTCCCGGCGCGGCATTCATTGAGATCATCTCGCTCTGGCTCGCCATTCTAGCCACGATCATCTCCTTCGCCAAGATCTCTCGACCGACCGTCTGGCTTCTCTTGCCCTATCTCCTTTGGGTCAGCTTCGCTGGTTATCTTAATTTTGCGATCTGGCAGTTGAATTAACTTGAACAGCTTCCATCTATCCGAATAATAAACACGCAAAATATATACGTCCGATTGGCATACAAAACGTTTTCATGCTTAAGTTACCTCGAACAGCCCACTAAGCGAACAAAGCGGGCTTTGAAAGCACATTCTATTTATGAAATTGATCGCTAAACTGTTAGTCTTGACTGGGGTAGTTGCCAGTTATATTTTGGCTATTGAGTTATGGGAAATCAGAGGCGCGATGCTCTGCCACCTCCTCCATGGATTCTTGGCCGTTATTCTCTTGATGCGCATCCAGTCCAGAGATTCCAGCTTTCGGCGCGATTTACTGATACAGATCCATAAGAGCTCAGATACTGATGACCGACGAGCAATCTTTGTCTTCTTTATCATGAGCGTCTTGGGAGGGATAGCCGTCTTCGTACTCAGCATCGACCTAATCGATCCAGACATCCGCAGAAGGTTCCGCAATTGATCGCCGCCGCACCCACTCCGCTCCGCTCGCTTTCCCCGCCAGACCGAACACTCAACTGTTCGCTGGCGGTCTTTTTTAGATTATCATTTTGCAAACACCTTTTTCAGAAAGTCCGCGACCTTGGGATATGCATCCAACCTATTCTTCAGCCTAGAAAGCCCGTGCCCTTCATCGGCATAGACGAGAAGCTCCGCTTCCCTTCCCAAATCCTTGAGCTTATTCACTATCTGCTCCGCTTCATTCAAGGGAACACGAGGATCATTGGCGCCATGGATAATAAATAAGGGCGCTCTGATATTCTGGATATGATTGATAGGCGAGATGGAATGAAGCAGATCCCTATTCTTTTCCAACGAACCATATTCAGGCTCCCTCATAGCTCTTCGATATGGTGCTGTCTTTTCAAGGAAAGTGATAAAATTGGAGATGCCCACGATATCTATCCCCCCAGACCAAAGATCTGGATAGAAAGCCAAGCCGGCCAGGACCATATAGCCACCATAGCTCGCTCCCATCAAAGCGATCTTATTACAATCAAGCTGCTCGATAGTTTTCATATGGTCATAGAGAGCGGCAAGATCGTGAACAGAATCCAAGCGCTTCTCGATATCATCGAGAGCCAGATACTTCTTGCCGTAGCCGGAGCTGCCTCTGACATTCGGAGCAATGACGGCATATCCCTGATAAACAAAGAATTGGGTCAGTGTTGCAAAAGAAGGCTTGTATTGAGATTCAGGTCCTCCATGTATGTTTATCACGACAGGGATCTCCTCGCCGGCTTTGATATTCTTCGGAAGATATAAAAAGGCGGGAATTGTCAGGCCGTCAAAAGACTTGTATCTGAAAAGCTCCGGCTCGACTAATTCCTCTGGAGGCACTCCTTGGCGGCTATGGGTTATCTGGGTACATTCATGGTCTTCCAGAGAATATGTCCAAACATCGGTCGTATGTCTGGAATCGCCCATGCTCATGGCGAGCCGCTTCGAATCTTTGGAGAATCGAGCGGAATAGGCAGTGCCCCTTTCTGACAGGGCCTTGAGAGGGATCCTTTCCAGAGAATCAGCCTTGAACATATTCAGCTTCTGATAGCCGTCTTCATTCACGGTCATCAGGAGGAGCTTGCCGTCGAAAGATACAGCCGCTCCATCCACATCCCATTTTGGAGTCATGATGAATGAGAGCTCCCTCTTCGCCATGTCGAAACGGCAAAGCCCGATGAGATCCCTTCCCATATTGGAGACTGTGAAAAAAGCCGATTCATCAGGCAGCCATGAGACGCTGCCAAAATATGCGCTGCCGGTATGTGGTGTTAAAAGCTTCAAACTCTTATCTTTTAGCGATAACAAATATAGATCTACATCCAGATTCGAATACTGCTTCCTGATGATCAAATAAGAGCTCTTGGGAGAAAAGCTTCCTGCATAGCAGCTGCCGCCTTTATCATACACGCACTCTACCGCTCCGCTTTCCATATCCATGATACAAACATCGAAGTCCGTACCATTCCTCTCATTGTGAGAATAGGCTATGAATCTCCCATCGCGAGAATATTGGCTGAGATTATATTTTACCTTTGGATTATCAGTGAGCGCTCTGACTGTTTTTGTTTCCAGAGAATATAGATAGAGCTGAGTCTGTTCATCGCCTCCATGAGACTTACCAAAGATGATCTCATCCTTTACCGGCGAGAATGAGGCGAAGGAGACTGGATCTTCATACGAGGTTATCTGTTCAGCCTGGCCATCTCCGCTTGAAACGACATATATCTGATTCATGCCAGAGATATTGGAAAGATAGCAGATCTTGCTTCCGTCAAAATTGAAGGAAGGGTTGCTGGCTGAGCAGACTTCAAGGAAGTCTTGGATGGTGTATCGTCTTTGAAACATGTGCATGGATTATAGGATAAAATGTCCTGTTTAACTAGGAATCCGCTCTTGCTTAGAAATACTTACTCCAATAATCTAAATACAAGCATAATTGACATTTGTACATGTTTCATGCTATGGTCATTAATAGATTCCATATGAATGCTGCGCTTCAGTGCAGCCATTCTTTAAGCAGTTCAGTAGTAAATTGACAGTAAATCAAGCAAAACATGAACAAGTGCTTCGCAGTCATGCTGGCCCTGCTTTTGCAGGGGTTATTCACCTTCGCCCAAACAATCAACGTCAAGATCTCGCCTGAAAGCCCCACAGCCTCCGTCATCCCCGAAAGAGCGGTCGTTCCCCTCCTCAAGTTCGAGCTCACCGGGGAATGGGTCGACATTACCAACTTTGTCTTCGAGTATGAAGGCAGCCTCCCGAATAACAACTTCGGCGAGCTCGTCTTCATCACCGACGAAGATCGGCTCGAACGAGGCAGGTGCCTCTTCGACGGCCGAGGTTTTGCGACCATGCGCTTCCCTTTCGACTTCACTGCTCAGAAAACCATCGCCTGTACGGCATGGCTGAGGGCATGGTCGGATCTGGACGTCTTCACGGGAAAAAGCATATCCCTGAAGCTTATCGGAATTGGAAGCGGTGCGACTGTCACTGGATTACCCATCGTTGGATCACCAGTGACATTCACCACAACCCCCAAGATCGGCAATATCGTGCTCACGGCTCAGGAGCGGTCGACTAACGGCGAGATCTTCGTCAATGTTGATCATCAGGAGCTAGGGCGGTTCACGGCCGATGTTTGGGACGATGAAGACGTCATTTCCAAAAGAATGACATTCTTCTTTCGCAACTTCTACGGAGAATCCGGTTCGATCAGCAATATAACCCTCGCAGACGCGAGCGGCAATGTGCTGGCAGGACCCCTGACTCCCACGTGGTATGGAGAAGATGGAACCGTGATGGTCACCTTCACCAACGCCGTCACCTTCCCCGAAGGGAACTCCGAATACCGGATCTACGGGATGCTGAGCTGGTATGGCTACAACCACAACTCGCTCATCCAAGTCTCATCCCCAGTCGATCTGAGTTCTTGGGAGCTCGAAGGGGCTACCTCCGGATTCCGGATCGAACCATGGTCGGGAGACATGGACTTCGATCTTGTGCCCGTCAACACGGCCCAGATCTATGCGGTAGTCACCCCGGACGGCGGCTCTATCACCATCCCTCAAGGCTCGACACAGGCGACCATCGCCGGTCTCGACCTTATGACCTACGGTTCGGCGGAAGACCTGCTAGTACCGACGGTCAGATTCTGCATTTCGGATGGTAGCGTCTACCCGAACATCCGTAACTTCAGGCTCTACCTCGGCACGAACTGCCTGAGCATCGAAAACGACGGGACCCTCTACACGAATCTGGCTATCGCGATCCCCCTGAGCGCTCCGCTCTTGATCCCGAAAGACAGCGAGACGTACTTGAGCATCAAAGCAGACTCTTCAGGTGCGACCCCGATCGGGACTGTCTTCACCGTCAATATGTGCGATGGAGCAGCTATCCAACTGGATGCGATCGGCACCGTCACACATACACGCAGCGAGGTGCAGATCCCCGTGCAGTTCGGTTCGACAGTCACCGTCGTTCCGGCGGAAGCACAGATGTTCACATTCAATGTCAACCTGACATTGGGCAGCACAGGAAGCGACGTGATCTACCTACAGAGGTTTCTCGGCATCACGCCTGAAACAGGATACTTCGGCAGTGAGACAAAGATGGCTGTCATCGGCTTCCAAGCTGCCAATGGCATCCCCACGACCGGCTTTGTCGGACCGCTCACACGAGCGGCTCTGAATAGCATGAATGTGGCCGTGCACCATATCGTGCCTTCAGTCAAAGTCTCGAGAACCAAAGCACCGTCTGGGATCGCCTATTCGGCCTTGACCATCACAAGCGAACCGAATACGCTCTTCGAGATCCAGTCGACCACAGATCTCAAGGCATGGACGACGATCGGCGCCATCTCGACCGACCCGCTCGGCAATGCGGCCTACAACGACTTCTCCGCTAAAGGCCACGCGTTCTATCGGATCGTCAGTTGGTAACGCGATCGTTACCCCTATCGCGCTCGCGGAAGCATCCTGCTTCCGCGATTTTTGTACCCCACAATAACTTGACATTGCTATTCACATATGCTATTGTTTAGGCTAGTTGATTTTTGACATAACTGATTGAGTTAGCCGTATCTCTGAGGGCATTCCCACGCCTTGAGAGATACGGCCAACTAGTTTGGCTAGAACAAACAACAACTGACGATTAACTTGAAAATGAAAACTCTGCTCCTCTCAATCCTGTTCGCGACCACCCTAACTTCCAACCTGAAAGCGCAGTCGACGACTATCCTGTCACCGACGAACGGCCAGGTTTATTACAACGGCGACACTATGGAAATCAAATGGCGATGCGCCAGCAATCAATGGTCGGAAACTGTCTGGATCTCTCTCAATATGACAGGGACCGACCAAGGTTCTTGGGTAGCCGCCGACACGGCGAACACAGGGAGCTACAATTGGACCGTGATGAATCGTAACTTAGGTCATACCAACTTTACCCTGGTCATCTACGATAACTACTACGACAGCATTCCGGTGAGCATCGTGATCATCAATGGGACACGACCGATTACACCCGTACAAGTTCCGATCTCGATCCACCGGGTAGTTTCCATCGAGTGGTTGGCGAACACCAATCACACGTACCAAATTCAAGGCAGTGCCAACCTGAAAAACTGGCAAGCCTTATTCGAGGGCCAGATGCCTACAACAAACGCCATGGTCTTGTTCTATGCGGACGCGGAAAATCAATTCTTCCGCGCGCTGGATATGACTCCATAGTACGTCTCACCATTACCCGCCCGAACAGGAAGCCTCCCGGCTTCAGTTCGCTGGTGGGTTTCTCTTTTTATAATTCGAATAGCTTTCGTAGCTCTTCCATCTTCTTCGGATCAAGCTTCGCTTCCATCAATTGCAAGAGGACATCTTGTATATCAGCGATCTTGCCTTCCTTCGTGGCGATCTCTATGAATTCATCGAATGCGACAGGTTTTAGCTTGATCCTCTCGCCAGCATCAAGATGCATATCGGACACCTTCTTCAGTCTTTTCGCTATGAATACATAGACCACCCAATCTATCTTGCTAGTCGGATGTCGCGAATTCCACAGAACATATTCCTCAGCCTCATAACCGCTCTCCTCTAGAAGCTCCCTTTTGGCTGCATCGAGGATGCCTTCGCCAGCATCCACTCGGCCACCAGGAATATCTGTAAAAGACCCTTTTCCAGGCTGTTCCTGTTCTATGAGAAGGATCCTACCGTCCGGCAAGACTGGAAAGATCACGACTGTATCCGGCCTCTTCAATTTCTCGAATATCTCCTTGCTGCCATCGAACATCTCCTGCTCCCATTGATAGACGTCGAAGATCTTCCCTTTGAAGACTAGCTTCGCATCATCTGGGATGGGCTGATTGGATCTGGGTCTTTCGATTTTCATGCATCTATTCTATCAAATGAACGGAAGATTGTATTTAATAACCTGAATAGGGTACTATTACGTTCATGAATATGAATGAAGGAGCCCCAAACATCGTTCTGGAAAATGAAGCTGCAGATAGGATGATCGAGCAGCTTATGGTGACAGATGCGACTGTCGAAGATGTGCGTCCCGTAAAAGAGCGCGTGAAATTTCTATTGCTCGAGAAAGCAAAGGAGCTATTCGAAAGCCACGAGACCTTCCCCTTTCCAGGAACCAGATCAGGGCTTCGAGATAGATTAAAAGCCGAACAAGATGATTATCCCGGATTTTCCACGCCTATAAATGTACTGTTAAACAGGTTCGATCAAGAAGGTATGAAAGTTGTGCTGGGAGCTGAAAGCGGATGTGGAAATGTATACGTCATTCCCGCCAACAGCGACGATGTATATATGGATAATCTATTTCCCAGACATCTGGCTTTGGACAAGATCACTGACGAAAGGGTCAGGGCTCTAGTCAGATTAGATGATCTCTATAGTTTGAGGTAACCGTAGTATCACGCTTAATTGAAATACTGGCCCTCTATTTTCTGACTTGATTCAGTTTTGTGTTGCCCTTCATTTTTGCTTTGCATTATTGCAAAAACTGTGTTATACCATTCCTGGAATTGAAAATTCAATAGTTCCAACCTGATTCGTCAGGGACACAGAGAAATCAAACTGACACCGTATGCCGAAAAGACTCCTGAATGTAGGACTAGTCGGTGGAGGCAAAGGAGCCTTCATCGTTCAACCCCATCAAAAAGCCATCCACTTCGATGGCACCCGTCGGGTAACCGCGGGAGCGCTATTCCCGGACCCACAGGTGGCCATGTAAGAAGCTGCGAAATGGCCGTATCCCATCCAGGGATACAGATCATACGATGAGATGATCAATGCCAATGCCACCCTTCCGGAGGACAAAAAGCTCGACTATATCCTCATCGTCACACCCAATCATGTTCACTTCGATCCGGCCATGAAGGCCATCAAGGCGAACATCCCCGTCTTCTGCGAAAAGCCGCTCTGCCTGAACACGAAGGAGGCCAGGGCGTTGGTCAAAGAAGTGAGGGACAGGAATATCCCCTTCGGTGTCGCCCACACTTATCTCGGTCACTGGACCAGTCGTCTGTCGCGCTACATCGTCCAAAGCGGCTTACTTGGTGAAGTCCGTTGGGTGGACAGCTATTACATCCAAGGCTGGTTGGCGACCAAGCTCGAAGCTACCGGCCAGATGCAAGCGACCTGGCGGACCAATCCCCAAATGGCTGGCGGTTCCGGCTGTGGCGGCGATATCGGCACTCACGCCCTCATGCAACTCCGCTATGTCACCGGGCTCAATGTCGTCGAGTTGTCGGCCCAGATGGAAACCTTCGTTGAAGGCCGCCCACTGGACGATCACTTCACGATCTATGCCAAGCTGAGCAACGGTGGCAAGGCTCTGGTGCGCGCTTCCCAAGTCTGCATCGGTTACAAGAATGATCTGGGCATCGTCATCGCTGGGACCAAGGGCACGCTTCGTTGGCGGCAAGAGGAGCCTGAACAATTGACCATCCTTTTGCCAAATCAACCCGATCGCACCTACTGGCGTGGTGACGTCAAAGCCGGCGATGGTTTCATTCCCAAGGATATTCCGGCCGACCTCTTGGCCGAACCGACCATTCCCGCGGGACATCCCGAAGCCTTCCACGACGCCTTCGCCCGCCTGCATCGCTGTTTCGAAGCTGATGTGCGGAAGTGGCATGCCGGCGAGTATACCGGCAATGATGGTTCGAAATACGCCAATATCGAAGACGGCTGGATGGGCATCGCCTTCATCGAAACCTGCGTCAAGAGCAGTAATAAGAAGGGCGGCTGGGTCAAGATGCCCGAGAAGATCTGACCTCCTTCAGCAAGAAATATCACGCCACACAGCACTGCCCGCGTATGGGTAGTGCTTCTTTTTATACCATTTACCTTTCCATTATTCCCTGTCATATTGACAATCTTCAATAATATTGTGCTAGACTGAAATTTGAGCTGATCTTTGAAAAGATCGCTTCTCAACATAACGCTTTACCAAAGGATAACATATGAAATACGGAAGAAAGCGGGTCCTTTTGGTCTATCCAAAATTCCCGCCATCATTTTGGGGACTGCAGAAAGCCGTCCGCATGAGCGGTCGACGTGCTGCCCTCATACCGCTCGGCTTGGTGACCGTGGCAGCTATGCTACCGGAAGACCTATTCGAGGTGCGGTTGATCGACATGAATGTTCGAGAGCTCCGCGATAGCGATATCGCTTGGGCCGACATCGTCATGGTCACCGCCATGCAAGTCCACAAGGACTCGTTCAACGAGATCATCATACGATCGAAGCGCCAAAGAAAGATCGTGGTCGTGGGCGGTCCATACCCCACTATCTATCCCGAGGAAGTCGTCCTAACAGGCGCCGACTATCTGGTTCTCGGCGAAGCAGAGGTTACTCTCCGCTTCTTCCTTGAAGACCTCGCCGCCGGTCGCGCACCTCGCATATACAGCGAGGCTTCGGTTCGATCGCGCGTAAGCATCGCACTGACAAGAGAATTCAAACCTCACATCACAATCACACCCATTCCATTATGGAGACTGCTCGAGATGCGCCGCTATGCCAGCATGGCCGTACAGTATTCTCGCGGATGTCCCAATATATGCGAATTCTGTGCCATCTATGGCTTGTTCGGCCACATTCCTAGGGTCAAGACACCTGAACAGATGATCGCCGAAATCGAAAGCCTCTGGAGAGCAGGATGGCGCGGGCCCGTGTTCTTCGTCGATGACAATTTCATCGGCAATCGTGGCGAGGTCAGGAGGTTCTTGCCGATACTCATCGCTTGGCAGAAAGAGCACGGATACCCCTTCTCGTTCTACACAGAGGCCGGAATAGATCTGGCCAATGAAGACATGAGGGACATCTTAGATATGATGGTCCAAGCCGGCTTTGATGAAGTCTTCGTGGGAATCGAATCGATCGATCCAGAAGTTCTGGAGTCGCTTAAGAAACGTCGGAACAGAGGCGATCAAGGAGAGAAAATCGCTATCATCCAAAAAGCTGGATTGAAGGTTACAGCCGGTTTCATCTGGGGCAACGACATGGAAAAGCTTGCCAATATCATGGCGCTGTTCCACTTCATCCAAGAACATGGCATCGTTGAGTGCATGCCAGGACTCCTAAATGCCTTCCGCGGCACGCCCCTCTATTTGAGGCTTCAACAAGAGGGACGTTTGAGAGGCGAAAGCGGCGGTAACAATACCCATGCTTTCAGTTTCAATTTCGTGCCTCGGCTGGATGAACAAGCCCTGATCGAGGCTTATATCGATCTTCTGGAGAAGCTCTTCTCCCCTCGGAATTATTTTGAGAGGTGCAGAACGCTCCGGAACAGGCTCGGCAAAGCTAGCCTCCCTCGAGAGAATCGGATCAGTCTGAGGAATCTCATGACCGTGGTAAAGGTCTTCTGTTACTACCTGATCCTTCACCCATCATGGGAATTCGTCCGGTTCATGTCAGAGACGACCATTACAGCGCCGAGCGGCTTTGCCGAAGCGGTCGCCAACGCAGTCAAGTTCGTGCATTACGAGTCCATCACCACGAGCTCTATCAGAGAGTATCGCGCCGCTCATCCCAAATGAGCGCAGTCATCTTCACACCCCGCTAGGCTTGTCTGGCGGGGATTTTATTTGCTATTATTCGCTTCTCTTTGTGAAGCCTCAGCTCTCTGCCTTGATTCATCTGCAGCAACTTTGTCCGCACTCGCACGAGCTTGCTTTGCTGCAGCTTCAGCTTTATTTGCACTATCATTAGCCTGTTGTTCTCTGGTATCCATTGTATTTTTTGTTAATTATGGAGGATTCGACAATACCTCCTTCTATTGCTTACTTATTGTGCCGTATGAAATCACGGTTCATTACAATAGAAAAGAAGGAAGCTTTGAACATTGCTTTTGAATATATGTATATATAAGCCTCAATGGTCTATAACGAAGCAAATACTGCTTCCCCATCCATCACTATGGAACATTCCCTTCAAGGTGCTATGATGATACTCATGAAAACCACAGAAGGCCCTTATGTAGACCCTGCCCTGCAAGGGTTGCTGGACATTGAAAAGATCTCCGATGAGATGGAGGAAAGACGGATCAAGCCCGAAAAATTCAAAGGACATCCTCATTTTGATAGCGATGAGATCGATCGAGACCTGCGGAGATGCGAAGAGTTAAAGCAGCTATTCCGACAAGCCAACGAAAAGGAGGGGCCTCATAAAAAAGAACAATCCGAACGCGGATTGACCGCTGAATTTGTTTTCAGGCGCGCTTTGGAAGAATATGGATGGCTTTCCGACAAGCTCAAGATGATTCTGACTTCCACATTTGATGACTTCGAGAATGGCATAGATTCAGTGGCTCAGATCGAACTAGGTCCAAGCCGCTATGAGCACATAGGATTCGCCGTTGACTTTGCAGCAAGCAGATCTGATGTCGGACAGAAATTGTCCAGATGCTTTGACGAGATCGATTCAGGACGTTCTGCTCGGGTGAAATATTTCGATTCAGAGAAAACTGGTCAGTTACGTAATTTCAAGGTGCCGCGAATCGTAGTGGGAGCTGGTCAGGAGAATTTGGACCGTCTCGTGTCTTATAGTGCAGAGATGATCAACGATTCAGGAGAAGCTGGATCAATCAAGGAGAAGATCAAAGCTGATCCATATCGTTTCGTCTTGTTCGGTATAATCGAAGCCCAACTGTCAGTCTTCATAGGTAGACTAAGCAAAGTGATCGATAAAATGAGACAAGCTAAGCATCTTCCAGTCGCGATAGCTGGCGCCCAAAGGACTCTCGATATGTATAGGCAGACTCTGGCGACCATACTGCAATTGGCAGAAGAAGCAGGCATCGATAGTGGTACGATCCAGAAGCATATCCGAGGAGATAAATTTGCCATGGAGATCGCAAGAGACCTAAGTATACTATCACGAACACCTATAGATCTTAATGCCGACAGCGAAGGACCATCTCCAATGTACAACTAGATCATTGAGTAATAAAAACGGCGCCCACCCGGACGCCGGCTACTTATTTTTTGCTCGCTTTTGGTTCCTCCGCCGTTTTATACCTAGGACTCCATCAACTTCCTTTTGTGAGATATGTCCCTGCTCTTTTAACTCTTTCAGACGAGCAGCAATTTCGGCACACTGCCTCTGATTAACCATCTTCGATTTCAAGCGAGCAAGCACCTGCTTTTTTTGGACTTCGCTCATACTGAATTTAGACTAACATAATGTAGGGTTACTGTCAAAGAACACCAAAACCCCTCACTGATGTCGAGCGCTATCATGATATAATCACCATATCATTAAAAGTTTTAACTTGAATACAATGGACCACAACAATACAACCACTGGTTTGGAGATCCCTGGCAAGAAGATCGTCAAGAATCTTGGCATAGTGAAAGGCATCATCGTCCGTTCAAGATCGATAGTGGGAACGATAGGCGGTTCGCTTCAAACTCTGCTCGGAGGCAACATCTCCCTCTTCACCGAGCTTTGCGAGAAGACCCGCGAGGAAGCTTATGATCTGATGATGAAACATGCCGCAGAAAAAGGCGCTAATGCAGTCATCTGCATGCGCTACGATACGACCGAGCTCCTACAAGGGACAACCGAAGTATTGTGCTACGGAACAGCAGTGATAGTGGAATGATCGCTGATTGCTATCGACTAACTTATAAATTTACTCAAAAATAATATTATGGACAAGATTCGCATCGAGCAGCATGGTTTCACTGGAGTGGTATGGGTCATAGGCTGGCTATTCAGCATAGGATTCTTGCAAATGGGATTCTGGAAAGCGATCCTCGCTATAATCGTCTGGCCATATTTTCTCGGCTCTCATTTTGCCGCACTTGTTTAGATAGATAGGAACTGCTCTCATATAAGACCTCGAAACGATACGAACGAGCGAAACAAAAAAAGGCGCAGCTGGCATAAGCTGCGCACTGAGAAGCCGAATCACGCGGTCATTTCCGGACCACCGCAAACCATTGCCATTGTAGCGGTTGGAGGAAGAACTGAGTCATGCCCACTTCCTTTTTTCCTGTAAGGCCGCCGTCGGAGACCATGACGAGCCAGTCTCGAAATGGAGCCTTCAGTCCCCTTGCTCCCAAAGTGACCACTCCGAATCCCTTCTCCTGTTTAGGAAATTGCTTGGCAAAAGCGAGAAGTTCGAGAAGGTTAGCAGGCCGAAGGCTTTCCTTGTCCATGTTGCCCCACATTTTTTCTCGTGTCGTCGGGCCATTTAACTGATATAGGGAGATGAGGATATTAGTCTTCCCTTTCATGGAAATCACCGATTCCACGTTCTGCGCTGTGACATAACCTTGCGGGATCTCACAGCCGCTTTCGGCGATCGCGTTTGACACAGGCTGGTCATAATCGACCGCAACCTTGTAAACCGGCGGCAAATCAGCGATATGCCATTTCCCCGATTCCATATCAGTAATCGTCTGGGCAACATTCGATAGCTCCGTAAACGCGCCGCTAAGACGATTTGCATCCGTCACCAACTTCTTGATCTCTGTGATCGTGAGATTCGTCTCGGCCGCAGGCACGATACCTGCACCTGAGAAGATCGCGAGCACCGACAAATGAGCGATCAGACCGTACACGGACATTTTTCTTGAGTTCATTCTTGCGAGTTTGGTTGATTGTGTTCTTTCAAGCAGCAGAGCATCCTGGTCATCCAAGTGCCCTCCATTGTGGATACAATCATATTTGCCATCACACGTCAAGTGTGGCGTGAATTACCATCTCATCTTGTTTTAGTGCGGGTAGGTAGAATCGAACTACCATCTAATCTTGTCTAGTGCGGGTTGTGATACGAAGTTGGGACCTTTCTGGTTCAGAATTATTGTCTGTCTAAGATACCTAATAATACTAAGCCTACATTTTTTTCTCAAGAAAATATTTAATTGCAAAACGTGATGATATTGACAAATAGTGCTTGACATGCCATCTTATAGCAAGAATTGCAAAAAAGTCTCATCGAGACTAACAATACAGCCTGTCAAAAGGACTGTCTAATGGAAAGTGTTCTATGAAAGAAAGCCTTCATTTCGAAAGTTTGAAGAAAATTGATCTCGGCTCTGGCCCCGAAAAGGCTAATGACTTCCTTGAAGCTTTACGAAGAAGCGGATACGATGTTACCTACTTCGCAAAGAACCTTATCGGTAAACGAGATTTTGTAGTCTGCCAAAAACAAGAAGAGGTGGGACTGATTGTAACCTCGCCCCATAAACTTGGCATGCGGAGCGGGACTGTTTGCGCAGGATACGGCATCTATAGAGATTGTGCTACCGATGACGAAATCTGCAACTTGGCAGTGAGGTGCGGGTTGGAGCTATGTCCGCATGAAGTCGCTGCGCAACTATGTTTGCAGGATGGCTTACCAAAAGGCAGGTGTCTCTTTATTGGAGCAGCGCCCATTGCAGATATATTCGGCCACCGACGCATCTTTCAAGTGAGATGGGAAAAAGGTAAGCGCACATTAGATGCTGTCCGTCCACCGAACAGTTACCGGTGGAGCATCTACTCTGATTGGGTATTCCTGCACAGACGCACAAAACGCAAAAGCACCTGAAGATAGAGTTTATCTTCCGCCCCCCTAACGCAATCAGGCGTTAGGGGGTTTATTGTTTTTCGAAACACCAATTGACCTCTTTATTTACCCTTTTTTTACCAGAAAACCTTTACAAAATCTTGGTATCTATCCGCATGCATCACTTGCATTGTGAGAAGTTGCTCGTATACAGCACTCACTTCGCCCCCGCTCACTATCTTTGGAGGTTAGGTAATCCATGGTCGCGGCGACCAGAGACAAACAGATTTATTTACTATAAAAATGCGGCAACAACTCCGACTGCGTAATATATTTAGAAGCCTGATTCAGAATTCCTTTGAGAGTGCCTTTGGCTATAGGATCATGATTCGGAATAATCAATGTCTGGTTCATACCTAGCATCACTCTGCGTAATTTGATGTGGCTGCCAGTCTGATCATGCATAACAAAACCAAAACCTTTCAGTATTGATAACATCCCTTCCAGATAGAGTTCTAAGCATTACTCCCATGGAGATTTGCGGGGAGTTCAAAACTGGTAAGAATTGAGGGTGTCGGACCGAAACCGAGCAAGGTCGCATCTTCACCTTTGAAGAATAGCTTCACCGCATCAAGAATATTGGTCTTTAGTTCTTCAAAAGTCTTGCCTTCGGTAACAATCGGAATATTCACGCCCTCAGCTGTATAGGTGTGATCTTCATTTGATACAAAGAATTGGATGATATTTTTCATGCCTTAAACATATCATTTCTTAGACCATAATTCAACTTGACCGCGATAATAATTCGGTGTGCGGGTAGCGGGAATCGAAGCCTACGGCTTCGGTACAGTTTTCGCGTCGTGCTCGCTTCGCTGCGCGCGACATGCTCAAACTTTTCGATTCCCGCACGCAAGCCGCGCAGGCGGCTTGCTTACCCGCACAAAATTCTCTGCGCTCATTTTGTGCGGGTAGCGGGAATCGAACCCGCGTCTCAACCTTGGGAAGGTCGCATTCTACCACTAAACCATACCCGCATCGTCCCGCCAAAGCTCCTTATGAGCGGCGGCGGACCTTCGCTCCCTACGGAAGCTACGGCGGGCAATGTCCGCAAATAGTTCCCATAGTAATAACAACCACGTTGTGTTTGCTTTCATCTTACTATCATAGACCCACCATCTGCAAGACTCTCCGCCACCATGAGATATTGGCTACAGAAGCAGTCTGCACTGTCGGAGCCGTCGTGGCACCAGAAGATCCCTGCTCTCCTATTATGACCGCAACGGATTCATCATCCTTGGCTGCTCTGAATTTCGAACGGATCTCTGCTTCCACCCCTTCATCCGTCGATAGATAAGCGACCTTCTTCAATATATCCGTTTGTCTAGATTGAAGATCTGCATAAGCGGCAATGGCCTTATTCAGATTCTGTTCACTGGCATGAGATTTCTGATATACGGTCCATGCGGCTTTCGCCATGAAGCAAAAGAGCACAATTACGATGATCAAGGCCGTCTTTGATGCCACGAATCTGTTCCAAGAAGAATGCTTGCCGTATTTCATATCTCACAGTATACTACAGACGCTATGCTATTTCATGAAAAATCAAAAAAGGCGATCAGTGTGGGCTTTATGGTGGTGAGCATTCTAGTCATCATCAGCATGGTCTTGCTATATTTCCCTATTTGGCAGAACTAAGCCTACCAACCGGATCTAAGCTATAAAGATGGACTACATCAAACAAGTACATAGGCTGTACTGGAAGGACTGGCGTTTTGCCTCGTCTTTGGTATATGGCTTGATCATCCTCATCATCGGGATCACTGCCTCATATTTTGCCATAATCTACGCCACGGAAAGTTCTAGCTCATCTGTGACTGATATCATTTTGAGTAATATCCCTGTATTCGACGTGGATATGATATTCATATACGGGCCGGTAATATTCTTTGTCATAGTCGGCGTATATGCTTTCTTATACGAACCATACAGAGTGCCTTTCGGATTCAAAAGTATTGGGATATTCCTGCTCATCCGATCCGTTTTTATCAGCCTGACCCATATAGGTCCATTCCCCACCCACATTCACATAGTCTCAACGAGTATCTTTGCAGTCTTCACCACAGGCAATGACCTCTTCTTCTCTAGTCATACTGGCTTACCTTTCTTGGTCGCCCTCGTATTCTGGGACAATAAGATAATCAGATATTTCTCGATATTATCATCTATCTTCTTCGGCATAATCGTGCTCATGGCTCACCTGCATTATTCTATAGACGTGTTCGCAGCTTTCTTCATCACATACTCCATCTTTGTGATCTGCCAAAAGATCTATAAAGAGGATCATCATGTTTCTGTGAATGGGATACAAGACCTGAAAACAGCCGAATAGGAATAATAACGAAAAGTGCGCAAGGCGCAAGTACGCAAGTACGCAAGTACGCAAGTACGCAAG